>JALYSW010000234.1 GCA_030854615.1 Gemmatimonadota bacterium | reverse complement strand
GTGTCCGTGCTGCTGCTCAGCGGCAACGTCTCGCTCAACGCGATCGTGCAGCAGCAGCAGGCGATGGGGTGGAATATCTTCCCGCTTCTCATCGGCTTCTTCATCTTCTGCGTCGCATCGTTCGCGGAGACCAACCGGCTTCCGTTCGACATGCCCGAGGCGGAGTCCGAACTGATCGCGGGCTACCACACCGAATACAGCGCGATGAAGTTCTCGATGTTCTTCATCGCCGAGTACTCGAACATGGTGACGGCGAGCGCCCTGATGGTGACGCTCTTCTTCGGCGGCTGGGACATCCCGGGCACGCAATGGGACAACATCGCGCCGCACACGGGGCTCAAGTTCGCGGTGACGCTCGCGTTCTTCTTCGCCAAGCTGCTGTTCTTCCTGTTCCTCTACATGTGGATCCGCTGGACGCTGCCGCGCTTCCGCTACGACCAGCTCATGAGCCTCGGCTGGAAGGTCATGCTGCCACTGGCGCTCGCCTACATCGTGATCACCGGCGGCGCGGTACTCGTGCTCGACATGCTGCAGGTTCCGCGCGGCGTGCAGTGGTTCGGCGTCTCCCCGTTCTGGGCTGCACTCGGCGTGCTGAATCTCGTGCTGGCGGTGCTCGTGTTCGTGATCATCGATCGTGGGCGGATCATCAGCCCCGCCTACTCACGGCTGTCTCCGCGTCAGATCGCGCATCTGCGCGCGAAGAGCACGGGCCGGCCGCTCGCAGCAAGTCAGGGAGATTGAGATGCCGATTCAGGTGAAGGTGCTCTCGCGTCCTGTGGCTGATTCCAGCTACGTTCGCGCGATGCTCAGCGGAATGGCGCTGACCTTCAAGCACATGATGAACCCGCACAAGAAGACGGAACAGTATCCGGATGTGAAGTGGGCGCTGTCGCCGCGGTGGCGCGGCACGCACCGGATGCTCACCGATGAGACGGGGAAGGCGAAGTGCGTCGCGTGTGGACTCTGCCCGCAGATCTGTCCGGCGAACTGCATCAAGCTCGTGCCGGGCGAGGATGAGGAGGGGAACCGCTATCCGCTCGTGTACGAGATCGACGAATTCCGCTGCATCTTCTGCGGCTACTGCCAGGAGGTGTGCCCGGAGGAAGCGATTCACGTCGGGCGGCACTACGAGAACTCGGAGTACAGCCGCGAGGGTTTCGTCTATGATCTCGAGCGGCTGACGGCGCAGACGCATCCCGTTTGCGAGATGTGGGATCCCGCGGATCCGAAAGGCGAATGAACACGTTTCTCTACACCTTCCACTTCTACCTCTTCGGGCTGCTCGCCATCGCTTCGGCGTTGGCGTTCGTGACACGGAAGAGTGCGGTGGCGGCGGCACTGTGGCTGGTGAACACGATGTTCTGCCTCTCCGCGCTGTACGTGATGATGGACGCGCAGTTCCTTGGCGCGGTGCAGGTGCTGGTCTATGCCGGCGCGATCATGGTGGTCTTTATATTCGTCGTGATGCTCCTGAATCTCGGGCAGGCGTCGGACGTCACCGACATCCGCGGGCTCGGTGGCAAGCTGAGCGCGGGGCTGGTCGGCATCGCGATGCTGGCCGAGCTGTTCGCGTTGACCCGCCTTCGCTTCCCGCGGCTCATGGGAGCGATGAGCGATCACGCCAACATCGTCAATCCGATCGCCGCACCACTCTTCCGTGAATATCTGCTCCCCTTCGAGGTGACGAGCGTGGTGCTCCTCGTCGCCGTCGTTGGGGCAGTCGTTCTGGCCAAGCGAGGACCGAACGCCTCATGATTGCCGAAGCGCTCTTTTTCTCGGCCGTGCTGTTCACGATCGGCGTCGTCGGTGTCCTGATTCGGCGGAACGCGATCATCATCTTCATGTGCGTCGAGCTGATGCTCAACGCCGTGAACCTGTCGTTCGTCGCGCTGTCGCGGCTGCACGGCTCGTACAACGGCCAGGCATTCGTGCTCTTCGTGATGACGATCGCAGCAGCGGAAGCGGCGGTCGGCCTGGCGATCATCATCTCGATCTTCCGCCACCATAAATCGGTGGACCTTCGCAACATCAATCTGCTGAAAGGCTGATGCTTCAGGACCTGGCCGCCGTCGATCCGCATCCGCTCGCGGCGACGGCCGCGCGATACGTTGGCCTGCTTCCGCTCATTCCGCTCGCCGGCTTTCTAGTGAACGGCGCGCTCTCGCTCATCCCGGCCTACAAGGCTGGACCGGCCGATCCGTTTGCGGCGGGGCATGGTGACGGACATGGTGCGGCGGATGCGCACGCGGTCGATCCCGGCGAGGAGGCCGGTGCCCACGGCGCCGATCATCACGATGTCGTCCGGCACCGCTACGCCGGCATCACGAGCGTCGTAGGCCCACTGGTACTCGTGCTGTCATTCGGGCTCGCCGTTGCGATCTGGCTCGCCATGGCGGGCGCGGGCGAAATGCGCGCCCCGTACATCCAGACGTTCTTCGACTGGATGGTGGTTGGCGATCTGCACATTTCGTGGGCGTTCCAGCTCGATCAGCTCTCGATGATCATGGTGCTGGTGATCACGGGCGTCGGCTTGCTGATTCACATCTTCAGCATCGGCTACATGCGCGATGACCCCGGCTACCCGAGGTTTTTCGCCTATCTGAATCTCTTCGTCGCCTTCATGCTCGTGCTCGTGCTCGGCGCCAGCTATCCCGTGCTGTTCGTGGGGTGGGAAGGCGTCGGATTCTGCTCGTATCTGCTCATCGGCTTCTGGTTCAGCGAGAAAGCGAACGCGGACGCGGGGCTCAAGGCGTTCATCGTCAATCGCATCGGCGATGTCGGCTTTCTGGTCGCGATGTTCATGCTGTTCGCGAACACGCACACGCTCGACTTCGCCGCCGTCGCCACCGCCGCGCCGTCGCTCGGCTTCGACAGCGCGCTCGTGACGACGATCTGTCTCTTTTTCTTCATGGGATGCGTCGGCAAGAGCGCGCAGCTGCCGCTCTACGTCTGGCTCCCCGATGCGATGGCCGGCCCAACGCCGGTCTCCGCGCTGATCCACGCGGCGACGATGGTGACGGCCGGCGTGTACCTCATCGCGCGCAGCAGCGTGCTCTTCGCGATGTCGCCGACCGCCTGCATCACCGTGGCCGTCGTCGGGACCTTGACGGCGCTCTTCGCCGCGACCATAGGGCTCAAGCAGTGGGACATCAAGAAGGTCCTCGCGTACTCGACCATCTCGCAGCTCGGTTACATGTTCATGGGCGTGGGCGCAGGTGCGTACGCGGCCGGCATGTTCCACCTCGTCACGCACGCCTTCTTCAAAGCGCTGCTCTTCCTCGGCTCGGGCTCGGTGATCTTCGCGATGCACCGCGCGTATCACCACACGGGAAGCCACGAGGACGCGCAGGACATGCGCAACATGGGTGGGCTGAAGAAGTACATGCCGGTCACCTACGTCCTGATGTGGATCGCGACGCTCGCCATCGCCGGCGTTCCGCCCTTCTCGGGATTCTTCTCGAAGGACGGGATTCTCGGTGCGGTGTTCGCTCGTGCGCAGCACGGCTCCCTGGCGGAGGCGACGTGGCTCGGCATTCCGGGGAGCGCGGTGATGTACGCGCTCTACGGGCTCGGCTTGCTGACGGCATTTCTCACCGCGATCTACATGACGCGGTTGATGCTCTACACCTTCCACGGGCCGAATCGCACGGGGGAGGCGGAACGGGCGCACCTCAGAGAAGCACCGTGGTCGATGACGGGGCCGCTCGTCGTGCTGGGCGCGCTGAGCGCCGTTGGCGGATGGCTCAACCTTCCGGCTGCAATTCCGCTCGGACCAATCGGCGTGCTCGAGAAGTGGCTCGAGCCGGTGGTGGGGGCGGCGACGGCGTCGGTCGCCGGAGTCGTCGGAGAAGAGGTCACGTCCACGGAGTACGGGTTGATCGGGGCCGCGGTCGCGATCGCGCTCCTCGGCATCATCGTCGCGGTCGTGAAGCTCAAATCCGCTGCGCTGGTGCCCAAGCGCGATGCGGTTCCGCCACACGGCTTCGAGCAGGTGCTCGAGAAGAAATACTACGTCGACGAGATCTACGATGACGCCGTCGTGAACCCGCTCGTGTCCGGGTCGCGCAACATTCTCTGGAAAGGCATCGACCGCGGGATCATCGACAGCCTCTTCGTGAACGGAAGTGCCGTGCTCGCGCGCGGGGTGGGATGGATCGGCTCGCAGCTGCAGTCGGGGGAGACGGGCGCATACGCGTGGGCGATCGCGATCGGTGCGCTCGCGGTTCTTGGCGCATTCACCTTCCGCTGAGCGATGCAAGACTTCCTGACCCAAATCAACTACAACGCCTGGATCCTTCCGGCGCTGCTGCTCATCCCGCTGGCCGGTGCGGCCGTGCTTCTCGTGACCGGATCGTTCGCCAGCGACGAGGGAACGCTCGAGGCGGTGCCGTCGGCGCGCACGATCGCGCTGCTGTTCTTCCTGGCCGAATTCGTGGTGTCGATGGGGCTGTGGTGGTCCTACGATCCTTCCGGCGCACGCTGGCAGGCGACGTACGACCACTGGTGGATCATCCCGTGGAACGCGCGGCTATCCCTGGGGATCGACGGCATTTCGCTCATGATGGTGCTGCTGACCACTGTGATCATGCCGCTCGCGGTGCTCGGGAGCTGGACATCGATCCGCACGAAAGTGCGCAGCTACTACGCGCTGATGCTCGTGCTCACCACGGGAATGCTCGGCGTCTTCGTCACGCGCGACATGCTGCTCTTCTACGTGATGTGGGAGCTCATGCTCGTCCCGATGTACTTCATCATCGGCATCTGGGGCGGTGAGCGTCGCATCTACGCCAGTCTCAAGTTCTTCGTCTATACGACGGCAGGCTCGCTGCTGATGCTCGTCGGCATTGTGTATCTGTGGAACGCGTCGGCGGTTCCATCGATGAATCTGCCCGCGTCGTTCGATTACGACCGGTTGCTCGCCATCGGGCACACACACAAGGCCGCGCTCTGGCTCTTCGGCGCCTTCTTCCTCGCGTTCGCGGTGAAGGTACCGATGTTCCCGTTCCACACCTGGCTCCCCGATGCGCACGTCGAGGCGCCCACCGCCGGCTCCGTAGTTCTGGCGTCGATCATGCTGAAGATGGGGACGTACGGCTTCCTCCGCTTCGCGATGCCGCTGTTTCCTGGTGCCGCAATGACGCCGTGGGTGCGCAGCACGATCCTCACGCTCGCCGTGATCGGCATCATCTACGGCGCGCTCGTCGCGATGGTGCAACCCGACTTCAAGAAGCTCGTCGCCTACTCCTCGGTCAGCCATCTCGGATTCGTGATGCTCGGCATCTTCGCGCTCACGCTCCAGAGCGTGCAGGGCGCGCTGATCGTCATGATCAGCCACGGCATCTCGACCGGCGCGCTCTTCCTGCTCATTGGAATGCTCTACGAGCGCCGCCACACGCGCCTCATCGACGCGTACGGCGGCATCGCGCGCGTCGTGCCGCTCTTCGCGACGCTCCTCGTGATCGTCTCGTTCAGCAGCATCGGGTTGCCCTCGACGAACGGCTTCATCGGCGAGTTTCTCGTGCTCCTCGGATCGTTCCGCACGCATCCGTACTTCGCGCTCTTCGCCACGACCGGCGTCATCTGGGCCGCGGCGTACCTCCTCTGGGCCATCCAGCGCATTCTCTTCAATTCCCTCGACAAGCCGGAGAACGAGCACATCACCGATCTCAATGCGCGTGAGCTCACAATGATGGGCGTGCTCGTCGCGGCGATCTTCTGGATCGGCCTCTATCCGCAGCCGATTCTCCGTCGCATGGAGCCGTCGGCTTCGCTCTTCGTCCGCACGGTGACGCAGGGGTCGGCGTCCGTACGCACGGCAGCGCGGGGAGATCGCTGATGTACTTCGACCTTCTGTCTCCTTCGCAGCTGGCGGGCGCACTTCTTCCCGATCTGATCCTCGCCATCGGCGCGATGCTGCTCCTGCTCATCGCCGTTTGGGGTCCGGAGACGATGGCTCGCGCGCGCGTCACCGGTTTCTTCGCGATCGGCATCTGCGCTGCTTCGTTCGCGGCGGTGGTCTGGCTCTGGCACGCGCAGGCGACCGCGAGCGCCGGCATCATCGCCGTCGACCCCTTCCGCTGGGCGACGGACTGTATCGTGCTCGCCGCGACGATCATCGCGGCCACCCTCATGATCGACTACAGCGAGCGAGAGCAGCTCGTGAGTGCCGAGTCGTACGTGCTGCTCCTCCTCGCGGCAGGGGGCATGATGCTCCTCGCCGCCTCGCGCGACCTGATCATCGTCTTCCTCGGCATCGAGCTGATGTCGATCGCCAGCTACGTGCTGTGCGGACTCGATCGTCGCAGCAGCCGCGGTGCCGAGGCGGCGCTCAAGTACTTCCTGCTCGGCGCGTTCTCGACCGGCTTTCTGCTCTACGGAATCGCGCTGGTGTACGGTGCCACCGGATCGACGGATATTGCGACGATCGGCACGTTGGTGACCGGCGCCAACTATAACGACCCGTTGCTGCTCGCCGGGATCGCGCTGTTGATCGTCGGCTTCTGTTTCAAGATCGCCGCGGTGCCGTTCCACATGTGGACGCCTGACGTGTACGAAGGCGCCGCCACACCGATCGCGTCGTTCATGGCGACAGCGGTGAAGGCCGCGGCGTTCGCGGCCTTCCTCCGCGTGTGGATCGAGGCGTTCCCGGGAGCGACCGCTGCCTGGGTCCATCCGCTCCAGTGGCTCGCGGTCATCACGATGATCGGCGGCAACGTGATCGCGCTTCAGCAAAAGAACATGAAGCGCATGCTCGCGTACTCGAGCATCGCGCACGCAGGCTACCTGCTCGTGACCGTCGTCGTCGCGAACTCCCTCGGCGCGTCCGCCTTCCTCTTCTATCTCGTCGCCTACACACTGGCGACGGCGGGCGCGTTCGCCGTCGTGATTGCGCTCGGCGAGCCGGGCGAGCGCAATCAGGAGATCGCGGATTATGCGGGGCTGTGGAATACCGAGCCGTGGCTCGCATCGGCGATGGCGGTGTTCATGCTGGCTCTCCTTGGCTTCCCGCTCGCTGGCGGCATGGGCTTCTTCGCCAAATGGTACGTGATCGATGCCGCGCTGCACGCGCCGCATCCACAGACGGTGCTCGCCGTGATCCTCGTGATCGCGAGCGTGATCTCGTGCGGCTACTACCTCGGCGTCGTGCTCGTGATGTTCATGAAGCCGCGCCCCGCAAATGCCCCCGCGGTGCGCCCCGTGCCCACCGGCACCTTTCTCGTGATCTATCTGTCCGCGTTCACGCTTCTGCTGTTCGGCATTTTGCCCAACGGCTTCCTGATGCTCGCGCGTGACAGCGTCCCGATTAGTATGGTGGGTGCACCGGCGGCGACTCCTCCGGTCGCGGCTGCGGCCAGCCAGTGATCACGCGAGGCCGCCCACGCGGCCTCGCATCGGATCGAGGAACGACATGGCGTTGAGCAGGGAAATCTTCCGGCAGTATGATGTGCGCGGCATCGTCGGCCGCGACCTCACGGCGGACACCGCGTACGCACTCGGGCGCGCGTACGCCGCCTACCTGAAGAACAAGGGTGTGAGGGGCGCCGTGGCCGTCGGCCGCGACAACAGGCCGAGCGGGGGGGCGCTTCGCGACGCACTCGTGCGCGGGTTGACGGAGTGCGGGCTGAACGTCGTCGACGTCGGGCAGGTGCCCACACCACTGCTGTACTGGGCGCTCAACCACGTGGATGTGGCCGGCGGCATTCAGGTCACCGGGTCGCACAACCCGCCGGAGTACAACGGCTTCAAGCTCTCGTTGGGCACCGAGTCGATCCACGGCGAGGAGATCCAGGAGCTCTACCGACTTGCGGTCGCGGGGAGCTTTCCCGAAGGGAAGGGAACGGTGCGCTCGCAGGCGATCATCGACAGCTACGTCGAGGACATCGTTTCGCGCACCGGGAAGCTGAAACGCCGGCTCAAGGTCGTCGTCGACTGTGGCAACGGGGTGGGCGCACTCGTCGCGCCGCAGCTCTTCGACCACCTCGACGTCGAGTGGACGGGGCTCTTTTGTGAAAGCGACGGAACCTTCCCGAATCATCATCCGGATCCGACGGTCGTCGAGAATCTCCAGGATCTCATCAAGGCCGTGCGCTCGAGCGGCGCAGACCTGGGCGTGGGCTTCGATGGAGACGCGGATCGCATCGGTGTCGTGGACGCGGATGGCAATATCATCTGGGGCGATCATGTGCTCATCCTGTATGCGCGTGATGTGCTGGACCGCACCGGCCCCGGCCAGCCGATCATCTTCGACGTGAAGTGCTCGCAAGCGCTTCCCGATGCGATCGTGAAGGCGAAGGGGGTTCCGGTGATGTGGAAGACGGGACACTCGCTCATGAAGGACAAGATGCACGCGCTTCACGCGCCCGTCGGCGGCGAGATGTCGGGGCACATGTTTTTCACGGAAGGCTTCTACGGACACGATGATGCGCTCTATGGCGCCGCACGACTCATTCGCATCGTCGCGGCATCGGGAAAGTCGCTGTCCGGGATGTTGGCCGACGTGCCGAAATTCGTCTCGACGCCCGAGCTTCGCGTCGACGTCGAAGAGTCGCGTAAGTTCCAGATCGTGGACGATGCGATCGCCCATTTCCGCGAGACGCACGAGGTGATCGACGTCGACGGCGCGCGCGTTCTGTTCGGCGACGGGTGGGGGCTCATTCGCGCCTCGAACACGCAGCCCGTGCTCGTGACGCGCTACGAAGCGCGCAGCGAGCAGCGCCTTGCGGCCATTCGCGGCGAGATGGAGCAGTGGCTGCGCACGCAGGGCGTGTCGCCCTAACGCATGAGCATTCCCCCCCGCTGGCGCCGCTGGCCCGTCATCGCGCTCGCGGTCGTCGCGGCACTGCTCGTGGTGGGGCGCGTCAGCGCCGGCATCGTGGCCGACTATCTATGGTACGCATCGATGGGAGCCGCGGCGCTCTGGCGCGAGCGCGCGATGCTCGTGACGGTCATCTGCGCGGGCTCCGCGCTCGTGGCCGCAGCGATCATCTTCGTCAATCTGTACGTCGTGCGGCAGAGCGTCGTCTCGCTCGTGTTGCCGCGCCGCGTCGCCAACATCGAGATCGGCGAAGAGGTGCCGGGGCGCTATCTCGTCGTCGCCGCACTCCTCATCTCGGTCGTGCTCGGATGGTGGCTCGCGCTGCCGGCCGAGAGCTGGCGAATGTTCTCGCTGTTGCGCCACGGCATCTCCTTCGGCGAGAGCGATCCCTACATGGAGGTCGACATCGGCTTCTTCGTGTATTGGCTGCCCATCGAGGGGATGCTCTACTATCGTACCCTCACGACGGTTCTCTTCGCCACCGTCGTCGTGATCTTCTTCTACGCGCTCACCCCGAGCCTGCGTTGGGACCGCGGCACACTCTACGTCTCGCATTACGTGCGTCGCCATCTCGCCGCGCTCGGCGCCGTGCTGCTGCTACTGCTCGCGTGGAGCTATCGCCTCGACATCTATGAGTCGCTGCTCTTCGGCTCGGGGCCGAACGGGGAGTTCTCCTTCTCCGATCACCGAACCGTGATCCCGATCAGCATCTGGCTCGCCTATCTGACCGCGGGCACCGCGTTCGTGGTGTTCTACTTCGGGTGGATCGGCCAGGTGCGCGCGGCGGCAATGACGCTCATTGCGGTGCTGCTGGTTTCCGTGCTGTTGCGTCACGTCACGCCGGTGTTCATGCGCCACTATGCGGCGCCCGGCGCCGAGGCTGCGCGCGAGGTGAGCTATCTCGCGACGCGCGCGGACTACACGAGGCGCGCCTACGCATTGCAGCGGATCGAGCGAGACAGCGCACTCGCGCTCCCCATGCGCCCCTTCGATGCCGGCGCAGGGATCTCGGTGTGGGATCCCGCCGCGCTGATGCGCGCACTCGGACGCAGAGGGCGGGCGTCGACGACTGCCGGATCGATCCAGTGGTCGGCGTCATCCGATGGATTGCGCGCCACGGTGGCGGAGCCGCCCGCCGTCGGCGAAGCCCAGGACGAGCGAGCCGACTGGTCGGTGACTCGGCTGTACGCCTCGCGGGCGGAAAGCGACGGCGCCATCGCGCGCGTGCCCGCGAGCAGGAGCGCGCGCGAGCCCGAGCAGATCGGGCCGGTGCTCGTCGCAGACTCGCTCGCGAACTATCGCGTAGTCTCGGATTCCGTGGGGGCGATCGTCGCGCCGGCGCTCGACGGCACGCTCTCGCGCCTCGCGTTCGCATGGGCGCTGCAGAACTTCCGCCTGCTCACGGGCGAGCTTCCGCGGCCCACCTCGCGCATCGTCACCCACCGCGATGTGCGCGAGCGCCTCGATGCGCTCGCGCCATACTTCCTCCAGGGGAGTGCGATCGCTCCCATCGTCGTGGCCGACACCCTCTACTGGGCGATCGATCTCTATTCGGCCTCGAACAGTTATCCGCTCAGCGAGCGCGATTCGCTTCCGGGCGAGAATACCATCAACCTCACCTATCTCCAGCACGCGGCGGTCGGTGTCACCAACGCGCAGACCGGTGCCGTGTGGGTGGTCGCGGACTCCGCGAAGGATCCGATCGCGGAGAGCTGGGTCACGGCATTCCCCTCACTCGTCGTCACTCGCTCCGCGCTGCCGCCTGGAGTTGCCGAGGCGCTCCCGCCTCCAGTCGATGCCGCGCGCGTGCAGGGGCGCAAGCTCGCGAGCTTCGGGCTGCGCGACGAAGTCGAGCGTCATGGACATCTCCTCACCGAAGAGGCGGGCTCCGACACGACGCTCTCCGGCGAAAGCGCGCTCTTCTCGCTTCCCGGCACCACTGCGATGCACTGGAGCGCCGCGGTGCTCGATCCCAACGAGCATCCGGTTGGCATCGTCCTCGCCACCGGGGGAGCGACGCCATCCGTGCAGTGGCTCCCGCTCAGGCGTCCGGATGCTCGCTGGAGCACCATCGCCGAGCAGCTGCGGCGCGCGCTCGACACCACAGTCTCCGCGCCGCGTGATGCACATGCGGTGCACGGCCGCGTGCGCATGATCCCGCTCGCCGATGGACAGCTGCTCTTTGTACAGCCACTCTACGGCTGGCGGACGGACGGCGCGACGCTACTCGCCGTCGCTACCACCACCGACACCACCGTCACCGCCGCGCACACACTTGCCGACGCCCTCGGCGCACGCGCGGCTGGCACGGACGTCATTGCGCCGATCGCGCCCACAGACTTCCGCACGGAGGCCGAGCAGCTGTACGATCGCATGTCCGACGCGATGCGGCGAGGCGACTGGGTGGCGTTCGGCCACGCGTACGATGCGCTCGGCACGCTTCTCAACCGGCAGAGGAAGTAATCATGAGCGCATCGGAGACCGCTGTCATCGCCCTGGGCGGCAACGCACTCTCGCCCGCGGGAGAGCACAGCTCGATCGGCGATCAGTTCTCCCACACGCGCGCGAGTCTCGGCGCCATTGTCGACCTCGCGCTCGACGGCTGGGATATCTGTCTCGTGCACGGCAACGGCCCGCAGGTCGGCGATGAGCTCGTGCGTAACGAGCTCGCGCGCGAGGAGGTCTCGCCGCTGCCACTGGGTGTGCTCGTCGCCGCGACGGCTGGGTGGATCGGCTACATGATTCAGCAGTCGCTCGAGAATGCGCTCCGCCTCGCCGGATGCGATCGCGAGGTCGCGACGGTCATCACACAGGTGCGTGTGCTGCACGACGACCCCGCGCTCTTCGCGCCGACGAAGTTCATCGGCCATGGAATTCCGGACGAGCGCGTGGCGGCGCTCCTCGAGCGCGGCGTGGCGGTGAAGCGCGACGCGCGCGGGCGCTTTCGGCGCGTGGTCGGAAGCCCAGCGCCGCTCGCGGTACACGAGGTCGGGGTCATCCGAAGGCTCGTGCAGAGCGGGACGATCGTCATCGCTTGCGGCGGTGGTGGCGCCCCGATCTACTACGACGACGATCGCGGTTGGGAAGGAGTGGACGCCGTCGTCGACAAGGATCTCGCAGCTGCAGTGCTTGCGCGAGATTTGGGCGCGTCGCTGCTCATGATTCTCACCGATGTCGACGGCGTCTATCTCGATTACGGGAAGCCGACGCAGCGAATGCTGGATACGCTCACGCTGGCCGATGCGAGCCGCCTCGATGCCGCGGGCGCGTTCGGCGCAGGGAGCATGGCACCGAAGGTTCGAGCGGCTGCCGACTTCGTGCGACACACTGGTGGCCGCGCTATTATTACCGAGCTTGCGCGCGGCCGCGAAGCGGTGCGTGGCGCTGCAGGAACAACGATCATCGCGGAGAACGCGTGAACATACACGAGTATCAGGCAAAGGACATTCTGCGCCGTGAAGGCGTCCCCATCCCTCCGGGCGAGATTGCCACGACGCCGGCGCAGGTCGAGCAGATCGCGCGTCGCATCGGCGGCATGGTCGTGGTCAAGGCACAGGTGCATGCCGGCGGTCGCGGGAAGGCCGGCGGGGTGAAGCTGGCGAAGACGCCCGCCGAGGCGGCGGAGATCGGGAAGAAGATTCTCGGGATGCAGATCAAGGGGCTCACGGTCGAGAAGGTGCTCGTTACTGCCGCCGCAGACATCGAGACGGAAGCATACGTCGGCATCATCATCGACCGCGCGTCGAAGCGCGCGGTCTTCATGGTGAGCCCGGCGGGCGGCATCGACATCGAGGAAGTCGCGGCGTCGGATCCCGACAAGATCATGCGCCTTCCCGTCGATCCCCGCTACGGCCTGCAGCCGTTCGAATCGATGCGCATGGGCTTCTTCCTCTACAAGGACATCGCCAAGGCTCGCGCCGCTGCGCGCATCATGCAGCAGCTGTATCGCGCCTTCATCGACAGCGGCGCATCGCTGGCCGAGATCAACCCGCTCGTCACCACGCCGGATGGTGAGGTGATCGCGGTCGACGCCAAGATGGTGATCGACGACAACGAGCTCGATCGCCGCCCCGACATCGCAGCGCTGCGCGACGAGAGCGCGGAAGAGACGAGCGAGCTGCAGGCACGTCGCGCGAACCTCACCTTCATCAAGCTCGAAGGGGACGTCGGCTGCATCGTGAACGGAGCCGGGCTCGCGATGGCGACGATGGATCTGGTGAAGTACTACGGCGGCGAGCCCGCGAACTTCCTCGACATCGGCGGCTCGTCGAACCCGGAGAAGGTCGTCAATGCGCTGCGCATCATTACCGCCGATGCCGGCGTGAAGGCGATCCTCTTCAACATCTTCGGCGGCATCACTCGCACCGACGACGTCGCGAACGGCATCATCACCGCCACGAAGCGGAGCCCACTCACCGTTCCCCTGGTGATTCGACTGACCGGCACCAACGAAGAAGTCGCGCTCAAGATCCTGGCTGAAAACGGATTCACCGCCACGAACGACATGGACGAGGCGGTCCAGCGAGTGGTCGCGCTGGCGAAAGGAGGTGCCGCATGAGCGTCTATATCGACAAGTCGAGCCGCGTCCTCATTCAGGGAATCACCGGCCGCGATGGCTCCTTCCACGCGCGCCAGATGCGCGAATACGGAACCAACGTCGTCGCTGGCGTCACGCCGGGAAAGGGCGGGCAGAAGTTCGACGGTGAAGTTCCGATCTTCGACACCGTGGCCGACGCGGTTGCCGAAACGAAAGCGAATGTCTCCGTGATCTACGTACCGCCACCGTTCGCGGCCGATGCGATGATGGAGGCCGCTGCCGCCGGTGTCGCGCTCATCGTCTGCATCACCGAGGGCGTTCCTGTCCTCGACATGACGCGCGTCTATCCCTACGTGAAGGAGCGCGGCGCGCGGCTCATCGGGCCGAACTGTCCGGGACTCATCACTCCCGGCGAGTGCAAGGTCGGCATCATCCCCGGAAGCATCTGCACGCCGGGCTCCGTCGGTGTCGTCAGTCGCTCGGGAACGCTCACTTACGAAGTCGTCGACCAGCTCACGCGCGCCGGCATCGGACAGTCGACGTGCGTCGGCATCGGCGGCGACCCGATCAATGGCACGAGCTTCATCGACGTGCTCCAGGCATTCGAGAACGATCCGAAGACGAAGGCCATCGCGATGATGGGCGAGATCGGAGGAACGGACGAGCAGGAAGCCGCGCGCTTCGTGCACGAGAACATGAAGAAGCCGGTGATCGGCTTCATCGCCGGACAGACCGCGCCTCCGGGACGCCGCATGGGGCACGCCGGCGCAATCATCTCAGGCTCGGCCGGTACCGCAGCGGAGAAGCTCGAGGCGTTCGAGAAGGCGGGAATCGGTATCGCCCGCAGGCCGAAGGACTTCGTCGAGCTCCTGCGCGCACGGCTATGAAGCTGACGGAGCTGCTGCGAGCGGAACGAGTGCTGATTCCGCTCGAGCAGCGAAGTCTCCCCGACGCCATTTGGGCGCTCGCCGAGGTGCTCGCAGCATCGGGAGTCTTGAACGATCCGGAGTCGCTGCGCGCGCGCATCGCGGAGGGGCGCGGCGAGGATCTCGTCGTGCAGAGCGGGCGTGCGTACATCGCGCACTATCGCACCGAGGCGGCGCTGGAGCTCGGCATCGCGATTGGCGTCGCCGCCGAGCCGATTGCGCGCGTAGACATCGATGGCGAGGCGAGCGACCAGTGCGCGCGTCTCGTCATCCTGCTCATCGCCCCGCCGCGCATGGCCGGACGCTACCTGCAGGCGCTCGGCGCCTTCACGCGCCTGCTGTCGCGCCCCGTCGTGGTCGACCACATCCTGGCGGCGCACACCGGCGACGAGTTGCTCGCGCTGCACTTGCTACACGAGGTCGAGCTCGCGCCGCAGCTCTCGGTGCGCGAGATCATGACCGAGTCGCCGCGCTCCACCCGCGCGGACACGCTGCTGCGCGATGCGGCGCGCGATCTAGTGCGCTCCGGTATCGGGGCGCTGCCGGTGATCGATGCCGACGGACTCCTCGTGGGCATGCTGAGCGAGCGCGAGCTAATGCGGCACATGCTCAGCCTCGCGTCGATCAACGGCTCGATTCCGCGCCCGCAGTCGGGGATGGAACGCGCACGCCGTACCGTACGCGACGTGATGACGCGACAGGTGTTGTGCGTCTCCCCCGACCAGCCGCTTGCCGAGGTGGCTAGCTTAATGACCAACAAGGATGTCGACAGGGTGCCCGTGGTGCAGGAAGGGCGCCTCGTCGGATTTCTCACCCGTGGTGATATCGTCCGCAAACTCATTGGATCCTGACCATGCCCGCTAGCCATACGCTCACGATCGTCAAGCCCGACGCCTTTGCTTCGGCCAAGGCCGGCAAGATCATCGCGCACCTCGAGGCCCAGGGCTTCAAGGTGTGCGCCGCCCGCGTCATGCAGCTCACGAAGGCGCAGGCCGAGGAGTTCTACGGCGTGCATCGCGAGCGCCCGTTCTTCGGCTCGCTCGTGTCGTTCATGACCTCGGGCCCGTGCATGCCGCTCGTCCTCGAAAAGGCCGACGCCGTTGCCTCGTTGCGCAAGGCGATCGGCGCGACCGATCCAAAGGAAGCGGAGCAGGGCACCGTGCGCGCGCTGTTCGCAGAGTCGAAGGAGCGGAACGCGATCCACGCGTCGGATTCCGACGAGAACGCAGCCCGTGAGTCGCGATTCTTCTTCTCGGAGTCGGAGCTGCTCGCGGCACGCTGACGCCCGCCGGAGTGCGTCTTGCCCGGCGCCTCATCTTCAAGTAGATTCACGGGTTATGCTCTCCTTCGACATTCGCGCGCTGGAAGATCAGGCGGCTACGGTCAATGGGGCGCTGAGCACCGACGATCCGATCTGGATCGACGGCGACTTTCGCCCTGAAACCGCTGTTCGCGCCACCGGTCGGCTCTCGGTAGCCGGCCCGGGGCGGTACTACTGGAGCGGAGCGATAGAGGGCGCGGCAACCGTTCCGTGCCGGCGCTGTCTGACCGATACGACGGTGAAGGTCACCGAGAACGTGCACGTCCTGTACGCGGAAGCGGGCGATGAGATCGATGACCCCGAGGTCTACGAGCTCGCGCCCAAAGCGCGTACGCTCGATCTCCGTCCGGCCGTTCGTGAGCAGTGGCTCCTCGCGGTGCCGCGCTTTCCCGTGTGCCGGGAAGATTGCAAGGGACTCTGTCCCAGCTGTGGTGCCGAGCTCAATGCGGGTACGTGTAGCTGTCCACCCGCCGTAGATGCACGATGGGCCGAGCTGCGAACGGCGCGCGGAACGAACAACTGATTCGTCAGATCGATTTCAAGTACTGAACCTTTTTCTACCGACTGAGCACACATGGCCGTCCCGAAGCGCAGAACATCGAAACGGAAGAAGCGCGCCCGTAATACGCACAAGAAAGCGCCCGCAATCGCCATCCAGCGCTGTCCGCGCTGCCAGAGCATGAAGCGTCCGCATCGCGTGTGCGCCGAGTGTGGCTATTACGGCGGAGTTCAGCGGGTCGAAGCCAAGGAAGCTTAGCTTTGGCGCGGATCGCCGTGGACGCGATGGGGGGCGATCATGCCCCCCGGTCGCCCGTTGCTGGCGCCCTGCTCGCGCTCTCCGAGCTCGGATCCGAACACACCGTCATCCTCATCGGCCGAACGAAGGTCATCGAGGATGAGTTCAACCGCCTCGAAGCCCAGAATACCGATGGCTTCGCCGCCGTTCGCGCACGCATCAGCATCGTCGACGCACCCGACATCATCGAGATGAACGACCGGCCCACCGCTGCCATCCGCAGGAAGCCACACAGCTCGATGGTCGTTGGTCTCAAGCTCCACGCCGCCGACAAGGCCGATGCCTTCGTCTCCGCCGGAAACACCGGCGCGCAGATGGCGTCCTCCGTCTTTCTCCTCAAGCTGCACCACGGGCTCACGCGCCCCGCAATCGCTGCGATGATCCCGACGCTCAATCGCCCCGTCGTGCTCGTCGATGCGGGCGCCAACGTCGACTGCTCCGCCGAGGAGCTCGTGCAGTTCGCGCGTCTCGGCTCGGTCTATGCCGAGGACATCCTCATGCGTCCCGAGCCGACCGTCGGATTGCTCAGCAACGGTGAAGAGCCGGAGAAGGGAAATGCGTCCGTGAAGGAAGCACACAAGCTCCTGTCGCACGCGGGGCTCAACTTCATCGGCAACGTCGAAGGACGCGACATCCTCAGCGCCGGCAGCGCTCGCGGCGCGCTCGACGTCGTCGTGTGCGACGGCTTCGTCGGCAACGTGCTCCTCAAGTTCTACGAGTCCGTCCCCGAGCTCATCTTCTCGATGCTCACCTCGGCGGGGATCGGCCAGGACATCATCGCGAAGACCTTCAAGGGCTTCGACTACTCCGACTACGGTGGCGCACCGCTGCTCGGCGTGAAGGGCGTGAGCATCATCTCGCACGGCAGCTCGTCGCCGCGCGCGATGAAGAACGCGATTCAGGTCGCGGTGCGCGCCGTCGAGTCGCAGATGAACGACCACATCGGCCGCAGGCTCGGCCACGCCGCGGTGACGACGGCATGAAGCGCCCCAGCGTGCAGATCTCAGCGATGGGCCGCTCGGTGCCCGCGCGCGTGATGACGAACTACGATTTCGCGGCGATCGGAATCGAGACGACACACGAATGGGTGATGGAACGCACGGGAATCTCCGAGCGCCACATCGCCGGACCCACGGACACCACGTGCAGCATGGGCGCGGCAGCCTCGCGCCTCGCGATGCAGCGCGCCGGGGTGCAGCCGGGCGAGATCGATATCATCATCCTCAGCACGGCGACGCCGGATCGTCTGCTCCCCGCCACCGCCGTCGACATCCAGGCGGAGCTCGGTGCCACGCGTGCGGCGGCCTTCGACATCTCGGCCGCGTGCTGCGGCTTCCTCTTCGGCCTGTCGATGGCGGAGGGCTACATTCAGAGCGGCGCGGCGGAGACGGTACTGCTCGTGAGCTCCGAGAAGATGAGCTCGATCGCCGACTGGACCGATCGTGCGACGTGCGTGCTCTTCGGCGATGGCGCCGGCGCCGCGGTGATACGGCGCTCGCAGAAGGGGCGCGGCGTCCTGTCGACGTACATGCGCAGCGACGGCACGCTCGCCCATCTCCTCTATCGCCCCGAAGGCGGCGCGACGACGCCGATGTCCCCCGCAGTGCTCGAGGCTCGCACGCATCTCGTCCATATGGCGGGGCGTGAGGTATTCAAGCATGCCGTTCGCTCGATGGCTGAATCCGCAGCGCGCGCGCTCGACCTCGCGCGCATCAACGGCGGAGACATCGATCTCTTCGTTCCGCACCAGGCGAACCTCCGCATCATCGAGGCGACGGCGAAGCACGCGAACATCTCGATGGATCGCGTCTACGTGAACATCGACCGATACGGCAACACCTCATCGGCGTCGATTCCGATCGCGCTCGACGAGGCGATCCAGAAGGGAAAGGTGGGCGAGGGATCGCTCGTGTTGATGGTGGCGTTCGGCGCCGGCCTCACGTGGGCGTCCTCGGTCGTCCGACTGTAGGCGGGATTCGCTTGGACATCGTGCTGCTCTTTCCCGGGCAGGGATCGCAGAAGGCCGGGATGGGAAAGGAGCTCGCGGCAGCGTTCCCGTCGGCGAGCACGATCTTCCAGGAGGCTGACGACACGCTCGGGTTCCCGCTCACGAAGCTCTGTTTCGAGGGTCCGGACGAGGAGCTGATGGCCACGCGCAATGCGCAGCCGGCGCTCCTCACACACAGTGCGGCAGTGTGGGCCACCGTTGCGGATCGACTCCGCCCGCACGTCCGCGCCGCCGCAGGCCACTCGCTGGGCGAGTTCACTGCGTACCATGCGGCCGGCGCCTTCGCCTTTGTCGACGCGATTCGGCTCGTGCGCCGGCGTGGTGAGCTGATGTTCGAGAGCGGCGCGAGGCGTCCGGGCGCGATGGCGGCGATCCTCGGGCTCTCGGCCGCGAACGTCGAGGCGGCGTGCACGCGCGCACTCGAGGTGGGCGACGTGGTGCCCGCGAACTACAACACCGCGGAGCAACTCGTGATCTCCGGCGAGGTCGAGGCCGTCGAGGCCGCGATGGCCATCGCGAAGGAGCTGGGGGCGAAGCGGGCGATCCGGCTCAACGTCAGCGGTGCGTTTCACTCGCCGCTCATGGAAGATGCGGCGGCGGGGCTCAAGGTGGCGCTCGACGCCGCTCCCATCTCCGCTGCGGACTTCCCTGTCTACTCGAACGTGAGCGCGTATCCCTCTGCGGGATCGGGCGATGCGAAGAAGCTGCTCCTTCGGCAATTGACGTCGCCCGTGCGCTGGACCGATCTCGTTCGGCACATGGCGGAAGCGATTCCGGACGCCCTGTACATCGAAATGGGACCGGGCGCGGTGCTATCCACACTCGTGAAGCGAATTGTCCCGGGAGCGCGCACGATGACGTGCGGCACGGCGACGGAGGTCGATCAACTGATGGGGGCGCTGAATTGATGAAGATCGATCTGACGGGGAAGGTCGCGCTGGTTACGGGAAGCACGCGTGGTATCGGGCGCGAGATCGCCGCCACGCTCGCCGGGGCGGGCGCGCGCGTGGCGGTGTCCGGTCGAAGCGCGGAGACCGCGGCTGAGGTCGCCAAGGCGATCGGTGGTGAGGCGCACGGATTCGCCTGCGATCTCGCGGATACCGCCAGCGCTGCGGCGCTCGTCGAGGGGGTCGAGAAGCACTTCGGCTCCTGCGACATCCTCGTCAACAACGCCGGCCTCACGCGGGACAATCTGCTGATGCGCCTCAAGGATGACGACTGGGACGCCGTGCTGAATGCCAACCTTCGCGGCGCGTTCGCTACCATTCGCGCCGTCTCGCGCGGCATGATGAAGAGGCGGTGGGGACGCATCATCAACATCACGAGCGTCGTCGGCATCACGGGGAACAAGGGGCAGGCGAACTACGCCGCGAGCAAGGCTGGGCTCATCGGGCTCACGAAGTCTGTGGCGAAGGAGCTCGCCTCGCGCAACATTCTCGCGAACGCCGTGGCGCCGGGCTTCATCGATACCGACATGACTGCGGCCATGACGGCGGACGCGCGCACGGAGCTCAGATCACAGATCCCGCTGGGACGCCTTGGGACGCCGGGAGATATTGCAGGGATGTGCGCCTTTCTGGCGTCGGAGTACGCGTCGTACATCACGGGGCAGCTCTTCGTGGTGGACGGCGGGCTAGTGATGTAGATTTCTGCAGCAGGTTTCGCGCAGCGGCGCGCACAATTCATTCAAGGGGACCACGTCCATGGCGGATCTCGAAGAAAAGGTCAAGGAAATCATCGCCAAAGAGCTTGGCGTCGAGCGCGAAAAGCTGACGAACGATGCGAGCTTTATGGAAGATCTCGGGGCCGACAGTCTGGACACGGTTGAGCTCGTGATGGAATTCGAGAAGGAGTTCAACATCGACATTCCGGACGAGGATGCCGAGAAGCTCCGCACGGTGGGTGATGCGCTCACCTATCTCAAGTCCAAGTCGGCGTGAGTAAGCGAAGGGTCGTCGTCACTGGCCTGGGGGCTATCACGCCCGTCGGCAACGACGTGGCGACGACCTGGCAGTCGCTCCTGGACGGTCGCTCCGGCGCGGGCCCCATCACGAAATTCGATCCGGGTCCCTTCGCCGTGAAGTTCGCGTGCGAGGTGAAGGACTTCGATCCGCACGCGTACATGGATCGAAAGGAAGCCAAGCGCGCGGATCTCTTCACGCAATACGCGGTCGCCACTGCGGTGCAGGCGATGCGCGACGCCAAGCTCGAGGGCACCACCGCCTACGATCCCAATCGCCTCGGCGTGATCGTCGGCAGCGGCATCGGCGGCCTCGCGACGATGGAGCAGCAGCACGACACGTATCGCGATCGTGGACCGTCGAAGATTTCCCCGTTCTTCATCCCGATGTTCATCTCAGACATCGCCGCGGGGATCGTGTCGATGCAGTTCAATGCGCGCGGCCCGAACTACGCCACCGTCTCCGCCTGCGCCACGAGCGCGCACGCGATCGGCGACGCCTATCGCGCCATTCAGTACGGCGATGCGGACCTCATGCTCACCGGCGGCGCCGAAGCCGCGGTGACACCGATGTCGATCGGCGGCTTCGCGAACATGCGCGCACTGTCGGAGCGCAACGACGAGCCGCTCACCGCATCCCGCCCCTTCGACGCCACGCGCGACGGCTTCGTCATGGGCGAGGGAAGCGCGACGATCCTCCTCGAGGAGCTCGAGCACGCGAAGGCGCGCGGCGCGAACATCTACGCGGAGATCGTGGGCTACGGCGCCACGGGCGACGCCTATCACCTCACCTCGCCCGCGCCGAACGGCGAAGGCGCCCAGCGCGCCATGAAGCGTGCGATGGAAGACGCCGGACTGACGCCCGAGACGGTGCAGTACATCAATGCGCACGGCACCTCCACGCCCGCCAACGATCTCAACGAGACGAAGGCGATCCACGCGGTCTTCGGCGAGTCGGCCAACGGACTCAGTGTCAGCTCGACCAAGTCGTGCACCGGCCACATGCTGGGCGCCGCCGGCGCGGTCGAGTTTCTCATCTCCTCGCTGGTCGTGCGCGACGGGATCATCCCGCCGACGATCAACTACTGCACGCCCGATCCCGAGTGCGATCTCGACTACACGCCGAACACGCTGCGTCGCCGCGACGTGAACGCCGCGTTGAGCAACAGCTTCGGCTTCGGTGGTCACAACGTCTCGCTCGCCGTCCAGCGCTACGAAGGCTGACGTGCCCGTCCCGGCGAACGTCTCCTTCGCTCGACTCACCGATCCGGCGCTGCGTTCCATCGGCGCCAAGGTGGCCGCGGGCACGCGTCTCTCCATCGCCGACGGCGTCACGCTCTTCGAGACGCCGGACCTCCTCGGTGTCGGCCATCTGGCGAACGCGGTGAACGAGGCGAAGCACGGACGCACCGTCTACTTCGCGGCGAACCAGCACATCAACCCCACGAACGTCTGCATCCTGCGCAAGACATGCGTCTTTTGCTCGTACGCGCGGCTGCCGAAGGAAGCAGGCGCCTATCGCTACACGATGGACCAGGTGTATGCGGAGGCCGCGGCCAATCCGTACGTGCGCGAGTTCCACATCGTGGGCGGCCTCGACATGGGCGCCGGCCTCGAGTACTACGTCGAGATGTTCCGCGGGCTGAAGGAGCGGCACCCGCTGGTGCACATCAAGGCGCTCACCGCCGTCGAGATCGCGCACATCGCACGCATCGAGAAGATGTCGAACCACGATGTGCTCGTCGCGTTGCGCGCTGCCGGACTCGACACGCTCCCGGGCGGCGGCGCCGAAGTGTTCAGCAAGGGCGTCCGCGCGACCATCGCGGAGAAGAAGCTCAACGCCGAGGACTGGATCGAGGTGCATCGCGTCGCGCATAGCCTCGGCATTCGCTCCAACGCCACGATGCTCTATGGCCACGTCGAATCGTACGAGGACCGCATCGAACATCTGGCGATGCTTCGCGATCTGCAGGACGAAACGGGGGGCTTCCTCACGTACATCCCGCTCGCGTATCACCCGGACAACAACGAGCTCGGAGCCACGCTCGGCCGTCTGGGCACCGCGACCACGGGCTTCGACGATCTGCGCAACGTCGCAGTCGGTCGGCTATTCCTCGACAACTTCGACCACGTCAAGACGCACTGGATCATGGTCACCCCCTTCCTCTCGCAGATCGCGCTTTCCTGGGGAGTGAACGATGTCGAGGGCACGGTGGTGCGCGAGAAGATCTATCACGAGGCTGGCGCGCACACCGCGCAGGGACTCGCCCTCGACGATCTGCTCGCGCTCATCCGTGGCGCCGGTCGCGTTCCGGTCGAGCGTGACTCGCTCTACAACGTCATTCGCACCTTCGACGCACCGGCCGCCGAGGCGGCCTGACGTGCGCGTCGGGCGCATTCGCTACATCAACTGCTTCCCCGTCTACGGCGCGATCGACCGGGGCATCGTGTCGCTCGGCGCGACGGTGCAGAGTGGCAATCCGAGCGAGCTGAATGCGCTGATGGCGAACGGCGAGCTCGACGTCAGCGTCATCTCCGCAGTCGAGTACGCGCGGGATTCGTCGCGCTATCTGCTCCTCCCCGATCTCGGCATCACCTCCGATGGACCCGTGCGCAGCGTGATGCTCTTTTCGCGTGTACCGGCCGAGGAGCTCACCGCGCGACGTGTGCTGCTCACGCGCAGCTCGATGACGAGCGTCGCACTCACGCAGCTCCTCTTCGAGCACGTCTGGAAGTCGAAGCCCGAGTACGCCGCCGGCGACGCGGAGCTTACCGACATCGCGCGCTTCCTCGACGAGCCGCACGACGCGCGCCTCGTCATCGGCGACGCGGCGCTCCTGCTCGCGAACCGGCTGCGTGTGCGCGGCGCGGAACACCCCGGCGCGTCCGACTATCCCTACGTCTACGATCTCGGCGAGTGCTGGAAGCAGTGGACCGGGCTGCCCTTCGTTTTCGCGGTGTGGGTCGCGCAGCGCACGACGCTCGTGTCCGACGCGCTGCGGGTGCACGCGCGGCTGCTCGAGTCGCGCGACTGGGGGCTCACGCATCTCGACGTGCTCGCGGAGCAGGCAGCCGCGGTCACCGGCGTCGCACGGCGCATCTGTCTCGACTATCTCTCGGGACTGGACTACCGCCTCTCGTACGATCATCTCGCCGGGCTGTCGGAATTCTTCCGCCGGCTCGCCAGCGCGGGGATTGCTCCCGCCGCTCCGCTCTCGTTTCTCCCTGCAGCCTGACATGAAAGACCTCCTCGATTTCTACACGAACGCTCCGCTCATCGAGCTCGGCGCCGAGGCCGACCGCGTGCGCCAGCAGCTCCATCCGCACTCCACGGTGACGTACATCGTCGACCGCAACATCAACTACACGAACGTCTGTGTGGCAGACTGCGGCTTCTGCGCCTTCTATCGCCGCCCGAAACACGGCGAGGGGTGGACGCTGTCGTACGAGCAGATCGGCACGAAGATCGACGAGGCAAAGCAGCTCGGTGCCGTGCAGATCCTCATGCAGGGCGGGCACAATCCGTACATCCCGTTCGAGTGGTATCTGGAGCTGCTCAAGTACATCAAGAAGTACCACACGATCCACATCCACGGCTTCAGCCCCAGCGAGATCGACTTCTTCGCCAAGGTGTTCCGCATGGACGCGCGCGACGTGATACGCGAGTTCATGAAGGCGGGGCTCGATTCGGTACCCGGCGGCGGCGGCGAGATTCTCGTGCAGCGCGTCCGCGATCTCGTCGCCAAGAAGAAGGCGGGCGCAGACCGCTGGCTCGAGATCATGGAGATCGCGCACCAGGAAGGGATGAAGACGTCCGTCACGATGATGTACGGCATCGGCGAGACGCTCGCCGAGCGCATCGAGCACCTCGATCGCGTGCGCGAGCTGCAGGCGCGCACGCACGGCTTCACGGCGTTCATCTGCTGGCCGCTGCAACCCGAGAACACGCCCACGATGTCGCACATGCCGAAGACCGGCGCGGTAGATTATCTCCGCACGACCGCACTCGCGCGCCTCGTCCTCGACAACGTCCCGAATATCCAGGCGAGCTGGGTGACGATGGGTGGCAAGATCGGACAGGTCGCGCTCAAGTTCGGGTGCAATGACTTCGGCTCGCTCATGATCGAGGAGAACGTCGTGTCGGCCGCAAATACCACGCACCGGATGACGATCGCCGAGATGGAGCGGCTGATCACGGACGCCGGTTACTCGCCTGCGCGCCGGCGCCAGGACTACTCGATCATCCAGCCCGCGCACGCCGCCGCGTGATCCCTCTTCGCGGGTCCGACGATGCCTAGAAAAGCGGATCCCGAAGAGGGCGCCGAGCGGCGCAGCAGGCCGCGCAAGCGTTCGGCGAAGGTCGCGCTGCGCATGGGCATCGGCTACGACTCCCACCGCTTCGGCCCCGGGAACGCCGTTCGACTCGGCGGGATCAGCATCCCGCACGATCAAGCTCTCGTTGGGCACTCCGACGCCGACGCGATCGCGCATGCGGTCACCGATGCGCTGCTCGGCGCGGCGGGCGAGGGCGATATCGGCTCGATGTTCCCGGACAACGACCCCGCGAATCAGCATCGCGATTCGATCGAGATGCTCACGCTCGCGATGGCACACCTTCGCGATCGCGGCTGGCGCGCCAACAACGTCGACGTCACGGTGATCGCGGAGGCGCCACGCGTCGCGCCGTACCGCGAGGCGATGCGCGATGCGCTCTCCGCTGCGATGCAGCTCGACCGCACCGCCGTGAGCGTGAAGGGGAAGACCAACGAGGGGATGGGATGGATCGGTCGCGGTGAGGGGATCGCCTGCATCGCGGTGGCGACCGTCGTACCCGTCTCGTCGTGACCGTCGTCGACGAGATCGCTCGCGACTTTCTCCTCGAACGGTTCGACGATTTTCTCTCGGTAGAGCAGGGCGCGGCGGGAACGACGAGCGAGGCGTACCATCGCGATCTCTCCCGCTTCGCGACGTACGCGCGCGTGCAGGGCGCCGCGCAGCCCAGCGCCGTCACGCCGGCGATGCTGCGCTCGTACATCTACCATCTCAAGGATGTCGGCCTGGCGCCGTCGTCGATCCGCCGCAACATCTCGGCGATGCGCACGTACTATCGTTTTCTGATCGGCGAGGGCGAGGTCGTGAAGGATCCGACCGAGCGCCTCGAGACGCCGAA
>JALYSW010000250.1 GCA_030854615.1 Gemmatimonadota bacterium | reverse complement strand
TCGATAGCCGTGCGGCTCATTCCACGCGACACCGCGTTCTTCGAGATGTTCTCCGATCTCGCCAAGCACGCCACGACCTCGGCCACCCTCCTGCACGATCTGTTTGCGGACCCCGTTCATCTCGAGCGATATGTTGCCGAGATCAAGGAGGTCGAGCATCAGGCGGACAACATCACGAGAGACGTGATCGGGCGGATCGACAAGTCGTTCGTCACGCCGATCGACCGCGAGGACATCCATCTCCTCGTGTCGCAGCTGGACAACGTCGTCGACCTGATTGACGGGACGGCGCGGCGGGCGGCGATGTTCCACATCACCGAGGTGAAGGAGCCCGCCAAGCGGCTCTGCGACGTGCTCCTCGAGGCGACGCGATCGATCGAGAGCGCGGTGATGAACATGCGCGACTCGAAGCACGTCGTGATGCGCGGGCGCGAGATCAAGCTCAAGGAGGAGGAGGGCGACGCGCTGTACCATCAGGCGGTGGGTGCGCTCTTCGCCGGGACGCCGGATCCGCTGGAAGTGATCAAGTGGAAGGAGCTGTACGACACGCTTGAGCGGGCGCTCGATCAGTGCGAGGACGTGGCGAACGTGCTCGAGAGCATCGCGTTGAAGCACGCGTAGCTCGTGGTTCACTACATCCTCGCGATCGTCGCAGTCGCGTTCCTGTTCGATTTCAGCAACGGCTTCCACGACTCGGCGAATTCCATCGCGACGGTCGTGGGCACGCGGGTGCTCAAGCCGCTGCAGGCCGTCGTGTGGGCTGCGTTCTTCAACTTCGCGGCGGCGTTCATCGTCGGCACTGCGGTGGCGAAGGCCGTATTCACAGGGTTCGTGCCGCCGGCGATCGTCGACCCGAACGTGATCCTCGCGGGGCTGCTCGGAGCGATCGGATGGAACATCGTCACATGGAGCGTCGGTCTGCCGTCGAGCTCATCGCACGCGCTGATCGGCGCGTACGCGGGGGCCGCGGTGGCGAAGGCGGGGCTCGGCGGGTTGGTGCTCGCGAACGGGAAGTGGCCGACGACGCTGCTCTTCATCGTGCTCTCGCCCGTCATCGGCGCCGTGCTCGGCTTCATGCTGATGACGGCGGTGTTCTGGATTTTCCAGCGGATGGCACCGGCGCGCGTCGACCGATTTTTTCGTGGCGCGCAGCTCGTGAGCTCGGCGCTCTTCTCGCTGTCGCACGGCGCGAACGATGCGCAGAAGACGATGGGGATCATCGTCGGGCTGCTTGTGACGAGCAAGGAATTGTTCGCGGGGCAGACCGGGTGGATGCACCACATGTATCTCCAGGACGGAAACTCGATTCCAGCGTGGGTCGAGATGGGCGCGTACAGCGCGATCTCGCTTGGTACGCTGTTCGGCGGATGGCGTATCGTGCACACGATGGGAAATCGCATCACGAAGCTCCGTCCGGTGGGCGGCTTTTGCGCAGAGACCGGCGGCGCGATGAGCATTTTGCTCGCGACGACGCTCGGCATCCCTGTGAGCACGACGCACGCGATTACGGGTGCGATCGTCGGCGTCGGGGCAACGACGCGGTTGAGCGCGGTGCGGTGGGGTGTGGCGACGAAGATCGTGTGGGCGTGGATCCTGACGCTTCCGGCGGCCGCGGCCATGGCGGCGTTGTGCTGGGTCATTCTCAGCGCGGTTCACCCGTTGTAATCGGGGGCGAAGGAAGGGCGAATCCGATGTAACGGATCGCTCGTGACCGATTCGTGTCGCGTCCCTTCCAGCTATCATCCTTATACTGAGTCTTGATGCTCTTCCTCGCCGTCCGTGCGCTCCGCATGGGCGGTTTGCTTTCGGCAATGACGAATGTCAGACCTGACGCTATCCGCGCCTCCGATCGTGCTCTCGCCTCGGCTGTACATCAATCGTGAGCTGAGCTGGCTGGAATTCAATTCGAGGGTGTTGCACGAGGCGTTCGACGAGAGAAATCCGCTGCTCGAGCGGCTCAAGTTCGCTGCGATCTTCAGCACGAATCTCGACGAGTTCTACATGGTGCGCGTCGCGGGGCTTCGGCGACAGCTCGCCGCGAACGTCACCGTCACCGCCCCCGACGGTCTGTCGCCGCAGGAGCAGCTCGACGCGATCGCGGTGCGCGTGCGCCAACTGCTCGCGCAGCAACAGCAGCTTCTGCACGAGCAGCTCCTTCCGGCGCTGTCGGTGCGCGGAGTGCGGCTCGTGCCCCTGGAGGAGATCACCGCGGCGGAGTGGCGACAGCTCGACGAGTACTTCGAGCGACAGGTCTATCCCGTGCTCACGCCGCTCGCAGTCGATCCCGGACATCCCTTTCCATATATCTCGAATCTCTCGCTGTCGCTCGCGGTGGAGATTCGCGATCCGGACACGCAGGAGGAGCACTTCGCTCGCGTGAAGGTGCCGCGCAGCCTCCCGCGCTGGGTGAAGTTCGGACGGCCCAACCAGTTCATACCGCTCGAGCAGCTAATCGGCATCAATTTGCGCGCGCTGTTTCCGGGGATGGAGGTGCGGAACTGGTACGCGTTCCGGATCACGCGAAACTCGGACATCGAGTTGCTCTCGTCGGAAGAGCCGGACGATCTGCTGGCGACGATTGAGGAGCAGGTTTTCCTGCGCCGCTTCGGCGAGGTGGTGCGTCTGGAGGTGCAGTCGGGGACGCCGCCGGAGATGCGCTCGCTGCTGCTCGACGAGCTCCGCGATGATCGATTGCCTCCGCACGCGACATTGACCGAGGCCGACGTGCACGAGATGGGTCCCTTGCTCGAGGTCGGTGATTTGCGGGAGCTCGCCTCGCTGGAGATCCCGGATCTACGCGATCCGCCGCTCGTGCCGAGCACGCCGCCGAGGCTCCGCGGGGTGAATGGCGGGATGTTCGACGTCATTCGGCAGGGTGACGTGCTCGTGCATCATCCCTTCGACTCGTTCCAGACGACGGTGGAGCAGTTCATCGAGCGCGCGGCGGAAGACGACGATGTGCTCGCGATCAAGCTCACGTTGTATCGCACTTCGGGCGACACGCCGATCGTTCGCGCGCTCACGGAGGCCGCGGAGAGTGGGAAGCAGGTGGTGGTGCTCGTCGAGCTCAAGGCCCGCTTCGACGAGACGAACAACATCACGTGGGCGCGGCAGCTCGAAAGCGCGGGCGTGCACGTGGTGTACGGGTTGATGGATCTCAAAACGCACACGAAGACCTGCCTGGTGGTGCGGCGCGAGGCGGATGGGATCCGGCGCTACGTGCACGTCGGAACGGGGAACTACAACTCGAAGACAGCGCGGCAGTATACCGACCTCGGACTTTTCACGTGCAGTCCGGAGATCGGCGCGGACCTCAGCGATTTGTTCAACTTCCTTACGGGATTCTCGCGGCAGCGGCACTACCGGAAGCTGATCATCGCACCGGGAGACATGCGCGCGCGCTTCCATGCGCTGATCGCGCGCGAGATGGAGCACGCGCGCGCCGGGCGTCCCGCGCGACTGGTCGCGAAGATGAACGCGCTCGCGGACCCCGAGGCCATTCTTGCGCTGTACGAGGCCGCGCAGGCTGGCGTGATCATCGACCTCATCGTGCGCGGGATCTGCTGCCTGCGACCGGGGGTCGAGGGGATCAGCGACAACATCCGCGTCACCAGCATCGTCGGACGTTTTCTCGAGCACTCGCGGCTCTGGTATTTCCTCAACGACGGCGAGGAAGAATACTTCCTGGGCTCCGCTGACTGGATGCCGCGCAACTTCGAGCGCCGCGTGGAAGCGGTCACTCCGGTTGAGGACAAGGCGCTGCACGAGCGGCTGCGCACGCTGCTCGCGACGTATTTGCGCGACAACCGAAATGCGTGGACGCTGCAGCCCGACGGGTGCTACCGGCAGCGTGAGCTCGATGGCGAGGCCGAACGTCAGGCCCAGCTCATCATGGTGAGCTCTACGTGGGGGAGCGCGCCGCTCGATCCGTAAGCGCGGCGACGGTCTGCGCCATGCGCGACCCGACGATCTCCACGGGCACGCCGGCAATTTTTTCGAGGAGCTGCGACTTGCGGCTCGCGCCCCAGATCTCGAGGCGCATTGGCTGGTGGATATTGCGCGCGATCGGCGTGATGCGGATGCGATCTTTCATCCAGCGCACCTTCACGCGGTCGACTGCCGAGATGTGCCCGCGATCGAGCCCGTCCGCGAGGCGGAGGATGGCCGAGAGGCGGCGGACCTGGTCGCGCTCCGGCTTTGCGAGCGATGCGTAGCTGGGGTGCTCCTTCGACGGCGGTGCGCCACGATGGTAGCGCGCGACGTTCGCCACCACGATCTGCTCCATCGGTGACATTCCGAGGAGCTCGGCGTTCGTGATCAGATAGTATGAGTGCTTGTGGTGCTTGTCGTAGCTGATGTGGTAGCCGATGTCGTGCAGCATCGCGGCGGCGGCGAGGATATCGCGCTCGCCGGGCTTCGCGCCGAGCCGAGCACCGGCGGCGTCGAAGAGCTGAAGGGCCAGCCGCTGCACGTGCATCGAATGCCGCTCCTCGAAGTGGCACGCCTCGGCGAGACGTCGGACGGAGCGCTCGCGCGCCTCGCCCGGGCTCGCGACGGTGGGGAGCACGTGCGCGGTCTCGAGGAGCAGCCCCTCGCGGATTCCGTATGCGGACACCACGACGCTTGGAGAGTCGAGGCGCGCCATCACTTCCGCGATGACCGCGAGCCCGGCCACGATGATGTCCGCGCGCCCCGCATTCAGCCCCGCGACCGTGAGTCGCTCCGTCGGCGTCATGTCCTGCAGGCTGTCGAGGATGTGCTCGAGGTCGACGCGGGCGACGCGCGTGCCGTGCACGCTTTGCGCGGGGTGAATTCCCTGACGCGCGAGCGACATCCCGGCGAGGTTGGTGAAGGTGCCGCCCGAGCCGATCACCTGCGCATTGCGCCACTCGCGCGCTGGGAGATGTCGCAGGAGCTCGTGACGGACATCCTTGCGAAGCTCCTTCACCGCGGCGCGTGTGATCTTCTTCGGGAAGTAGCGCTCGGTCAGGCGGAGCGCGCCGAAGGGGAGGGAGACGAGGCGATCGACGAGGCCGGCGGCGCTGAGCGCGAACTCGAGCGAGCCGCCACCGATGTCGACGACTGCGGCGCGCCCCGAGGCGAGATCGAAGTGCGCGAGCGCGCTGCGGAAGCCGAGGAGGGCTTCGTCGCTTCCTTCCAGCACGCGGATCTGGAGCTTTGCCGCCTTGCGGACCATCTCGGCGAAGTGCCGCGCGTTGGAAGCGTCGCGGACTGCGCTGGTGGCGACGGCCTCGATGCGCGTGGCGCCGAGCTGGCGCGCGAGGGTGGCCATGCGCACCACCGCTTCGGTGGCGCGCTGCATCGCCTCCTGCGCGAGCTCACCACGCAGGTCCATTCCCGCACCGAGTCGCGGCGCGGACTTCATCTCATCGACGACCCGGATGTGGCCGTCGGCCGACACGTCGGCCACGATCGCACGGATCGAGTTCGATCCGATATCGATCGCGGCGACGCGGTCCAGATTGCTCGCGGGGTCAGGCCGTTGCGGCGACAGTGCGATCCTCCCCGTCTTCCAGGCGATGCTTGATGGTCTTTCCCTCCGCCAAGTATACCGCGTCCTCGGCGATGTTGGTGGCCAGATCGGCGACGCGTTCCAGGTTACGGCTCACGAGGAAGAGCTCGAGGGCTGCGGAGATCGTCGTCGGATCCTCGAGCATGTGCGTGAGGAGAATGCGGAAGAGCGAGTCGTGGAGCGCGTCGACCTGATCGTCGCGGCGGCAGACGTCGCGGCCCAGCACACCGTCGCCGCGAACGAAGGCATCGAGCGCGTCGCCGAGCATGTGGCGGGCGCGGCGCGCCATGTCCTCGACTTCCGGGTCTGGGGTGATATTGGAACGCATCGCGACGAGGCGCTGCGTGGACTGCGCGATGTTCACCGCGTGATCGCCGACGCGCTCGAGGTCGCTCGAGATCTTGATCGCGCTGATGATGAAGCGGAGGTCGCGCGCCATCGGCTGCTGAAGCGCGAGGAGCGAGACGGCGAGCCCTTCGACCTCCACCTCGAGGGCATCGAGCTCACTGTCGGCCTCGATGACGGCGTCGGCCTTGCCGGCGTCGCGGTGCAGCAGGGCTTCCACCGACAGGTCGACCAGCGCCTCTGCGCGCTCGGACATGTCGAGCAGCCGCTGCTTCAGCTGATCGAGCTGCTCGTGGAAGTGTCGAAAACCAGCGGTGTCGGCGGGGCTCATCCGAATCTCCCAGTCACGTAGGCTTCGGTCCGCGGCTCGCTAGGACTGGTGAAGAGACGATCAGTTGCATTTACCTCAACCAGGCGGCCCAGGTAGAAGAAAGCGGTGAATTCGGAGACGCGAGCCGCCTGCTGCATGTTGTGAGTGACGATGACGATCGTCAACTCCAGCTTCAGCTCGTAGAGCAGCTCTTCGACTTTCTGTGTGGCGATCGGATCGAGTGCGCTCGCGGGCTCGTCGAGGAGGAGCACCTCGGGGTCATTCGCGAGCGCGCGGGCGATGCAGAGGCGCTGCTGCTGCCCGCCCGAGAGGCCCAGCGCGCTCTGGCGCAGCCGGTCCTTCACTTCATCCCACAGCGTGGCGCGGCGGAGCGACGTCTCGACGATCTCGTCGAGCGCGCTGCGGGAGGATGTTCCGTTGATCTTCGGGCCGAAGGCGACGTTGTCGTAGATCGACTTCGGGAATGGGTTCCAGCGCTGGAAGACCATCCCCGCGCGCTGGCGAAGGGCGACGATGTCGGCGCCCGGCGAGTAGATGTCCTGCCCATCGAGCTCGATTGCGCCCGTGTGGCGTGCGCCCGGAATGAGCGCGTTGAGGCGGTTGATCGAGCGAAGCAGCGTCGACTTTCCGCAGCCGGAGGGACCGATGAACGCGGTCACCGAGCGCGCGGGAATCGTGAGGTTTACGTCGAAGAGCGCCTGCTTCTCGCCGTAGAAGAACGAGAAGTCCTTCGCGATGATCGTTCCCGGATGCATGGAATCCGCAGCTGGGAGGATTGCCTCGGTGCGCTCGATCGTGGCGGTGGCGTCGGTCATCCGAAGCGCCCCGTGATGTAGGCTTCCGTGCGGCTGTCGCGCGGTGTCGTGAAGATCGCGCTGGTGTCGCTCATCTCGATCATTTCGCCGTTCAGGAAGAACGCGGTGGAGTCGGAGACGCGTGCGGCCTGCTGCATGTTGTGCGTCACGATCACGACGGTCATGTCGCTGCGCAGCTCGTAGACCAGCTCTTCGACCGCCTGCGTGCTGATCGGATCGAGCGACGCGGTGGGCTCGTCGAGCAGGAGCACCGTTGGCTCGGTCGCGAGCGCGCGCGCGATGCAGAGGCGCTGCTGTTGGCCGCCGGAGAGACCGATCGCACTCGCCGACAGGCGGTCCTTCACCTCGTTCCAGAGCGCCGCGCGCGTGAGCGCGCGCTCGACGATCTCGTCGGTTTTGGCGCGCGAGTGATGACTCTTCTCCATGACGCGAAGACCCGCGGCGACGTTGTCGCGGATCGACATCGTCGGGAAGGGCGTCGGGCGCTGGAAGACCATCCCGATGTGCTTGCGCACCGCGATCGCGTTGACGCCGCGCGCGTAGATGTCGCGACCGTCGAGCTCGGCTTTGCCTTCGACGCGCGCCGTCGGCACGGTCTCGTGCATGCGGTTGAGGCAGCGCAGGAAGGTCGACTTGCCGCAGCCCGACGGTCCGATGATCGCCGTCACTTGACGATCGCGAATGTTCATATCGACGCCCTTCACCGCATGCACGCTGCCGAAAAACGCGTTGAGTGAGCTCACACGCATGCGCGGGACGGCATCGGGCACGCGTGCGGCGCGGCTCACGAGTGACACGTCGTCCTGCAGATTCGAGCGCTCAGTCGCCGCCGCCGGTCGCGAAACGAGCGCGCGTTGCGAAACGCGCGATGAGGCTAATGATGAAGATGAGCGCGATGAGGACGAGCGCTCCGGCCCAAGCGAGGGAATGCCATGCGTCATAGGGGCTGATCGCGTAAGAGAAGATCTGCAGGGGGAGCGCGGATATCGGCTGCTCGAGTGACGTCGACCAGAACTGATTGCCGAACGCGGTAAAGAGCAGCGGGGCCGTCTCACCCGCGATGCGGGCGATGGCGACCAGTGCGCCGGTGACGATGCCCGCGCTCGCGGTGCGCAGAACGACGGAGAGCGATGTGCGCCAGCGCGAATAGCCGAGTGCGAGCGCGGCCTCGCGAAGCGATACGGGGACGATGCCGACCATCTCTTCGGTGGTGCGCGCCACCATCGGGATCATCATCGCGCCGAGCGCCACGCCGCCCGCGAGCGCGGAGAAGTGGCCCACGGGGCGCACGAGAAATTCCCAAGCGAAAATCCCCATCACGATCGACGGGAGCCCGTTGAGCACATCCGAGAGAAAGCGCACGCCGTTCGCCAGCTTCGTCCCCTTCTGTTCGGCCAGATACAAGCCGGCACCGACGCCGACCGGCAGTCCGACCGCGCTGGCGATACCGATGAGAATGAGCGTGCCGACGATCGCGTTCGCAAGTCCGCCGCCAGCCTCGCCGACGGGCTTCGGCATCTTCGTGAAGAAGTCCCACGACAGCGAGCCGATGCCGAGTGTGAGCAGATGGCCGAAGATGAAGATCAGTGGCAGCACCGCGAGCACCGCGGCGCCAATGAGAACGAAGAGCATGATCTCGCTCACGACGCGGCGTCGCTTGAGCGTGCGTACAGTGCGCTCACTGAACGCGCGCTGTCGCAGTGTGGGCCGAAGCGGTGGTGCCATCGGGGGAGTCACGTCGCTCATGCGGCTCTCCCGCTGGTGTTGCGAGACACCTGCCAGACGAGCCAGCGCGCGATCGCGTTCACGACCAACGTGATCACGAAGAGCACGAAGGCGACGGCCATGAGCGCGGAGAGATGCGCGTCGCTCGAGGCCTCGCTGAACTCGTTCGCGAGCAACGATGCCATCGTGTACCCCGGAGCGAAGAGCGACGCCGCGATCTCCGGCCGATTGCCGATGAGCATCGTCACGGCCATCGTCTCGCCGAGCGCGCGGCCGAGGCCGAGGATCACACCGCCGACCATGCCGGAGCGCGCGTAGGGGAGCACCGCGCCCCAGATCGCCTCCCAGCGCGTCGCGCCGAGTGCGAGCGCCGCCTCGCGCTGCGAGCGCGGAACGGCGAGGAGCACCTCGCGCGACACCGACGCGATGTAGGGCAGTACCATAATCGCGAGAATGATCCCGGCCGCGAGCATGCTCGGCCCATACGCGGGGCCGGAGAACAATCCGGTCCTGTCGAGATGCAGCGTGTCGCGCAGAAATGGCATCACGGGATCCCGGAGGATCGGGAGCAATACGAAGATCCCCCACAGTCCGTAGACGACGCTTGGGATCGCGGCGAGCAGGTCGACGAGAAAGCCGACCGGCTGCCGCAGCCAGCGCGGCGCGAGCTCCGAGAGAAAGAGCGAGACGCCGATCGCGAGCGGGGTCGCGAGCACGAGCGCGATGATCGACGAGACGATCGTCCCGTAGATCGCGGGCGCGGCGCCGAACTGGCCCTTGACCGGATCCCACTCGCTCGAGGTAAGAAAGGCGAAGCCGAACTTGTGCAGCGTCGGCCAGCCGGCGACCCCGATCTCCCACGCGATCGCGAGCAGCAACAGTGGCACGCACAGCGCGAAGAAAGTGATCGCCCCGGAGTAGATGCGGTCGCCGATCGCGGAGCCGTGAATGCCGAGCGTGACGCCGTCGCCCTCCCGCGTCTCGACTACCGCCCGTCCTCCATCCGGGAGAGTCACGGCGCGGTGCCAGCCGAGATCGAGTCGATGCGGGCGGTGACCGTGGGGATCGCGAGGAGAATGCGACGATTCACGTGTGTGCTCCGGGAGGGCGAAAATCGTTACGAGAGGAAAGATGCGGGGCCACATTCACAGAAAGAGGCTGGGCCGGTAACAGCATCGTCACAGGCCCGCCCCGAGCTGCTATCGCGTTACGGAGCCGCCTAGAAGGCGAGGTTCCAATGCAGGAAGACAGAGGACGTCTTCGCCCCCGAAATGCCGCTCTTCGGGCTCTGCTCCTGGTAGTCGAGCGCCATCGTGACCTTGCGCGTCGGCTCCCAGAACACACCGGCGACGATGAACTGGACGTAGCCGTAGGCATCCTTGTTCGGCTTCCAGTGGTCGTACCGCCCCACCACACCGAACGACTGCTTCGTGTCCGGCTGCGAGAACTCGAGCGGGCGGACGACCATGAACCCGTCGAAGAGTTGCCCCGTCGTGTTCACGATGTTGTCGAGCGTCACATCCGACGTGTTGCTGTCGATGCCATCCTTCCGCTCGGCGTAGTCCGCGCCGAAGGTCAGTCGGCGGTCCTTGTTGCCGACGAAGATGCCGTAGCGGTTCTTGTCGAGACGGTCCGTGATCGGATTGGTCGGGCTGTTCAGGAAGGTGCTGGTGTTGCCGCCGTACGAAAACCAGGGCGAGATCGTGAATGTCTTCAGGATCGACGTCGACTTCGCGAGAGGCGTGATCGTGAGGCGCGCCTGAATGTCCTTATACTTGTTGTTCTCCGGGTTGTCGTACCCCGTGCCGTTCACGACATCGACGTAGATCTCGCCGAGCTTGTTCGGCAGCGTGATCTGCGAGGCGACGCCGAGATCGGCGGAGGAGAAGAAGCCGTTCTTCTCGAGGCCGACCTGCGAGAGATAGCGCGGCCAGAAGTTTTCTTCGTGATCGATGACGACGGTGTGCAGCGCACCGAGGCGCGCAAAGGCAGCGAGTCCATCTGCGTTCGGCTTCAGGTAGTCGTACTGGAGGAACGCATACTTGAGGCGAACGAACCATCCCTTGTACGAATCCGTGCCGCCACCCTGCTTGATGTCCGTCGTCACGCGATAGGAAACGCGATCGCCGAGCGGGCCCTTGAAGGTCAGGTAGGCGCGACCGATGTCGAACTTGTTCGGGTGCGAGCCGCCGTTCGCCGCCTTCGAGGCAGCGTCGGTCTGATACTGGAAGTCACCGAAGAGCCAGGCGGAGAAGTCGAGTCCGGGCGTCGCGGGCTTTACGGCCGGCGGCGCGGAGTCTGGCTTCGGCGCATCGGGCGACTTGGCGGTGTCGGACTTGGTCGTGTCGGGCGTTATGGCCTGGGCACGCACGATGCGCGGTGTGGCGATGAGCGACACGACGAGGAGCGCGGACCACAACGGAATGCCACGTGTCATTCGAGTATCTCAGGGGGTTGGTGTGGGGAGCGTCGGGCCGTGAAGCGGCGAGATGCCGCTTCACCGTCGGCGCGAGTTGCTCAGCGCGACGCCATCTGGATGGTGCCGAGGCGCTTCTCCAGCTGCGCGATCATGCTCTCCGGAAGCGGCGCATAGTCGAGCGACGCCGCGGACTTCTCGCTGTTGCGGAGGTACCAGTGGAGGAAGTCCACCAGCTTCTTTCCCTTCGCAGCGTTGGGTTGCGACTGATAGACGAGAAGCCACGTGAACGACGAGATCGGGTAGGCGCCCTTGCCTGGCGCATTCACGATCGAGATGCGGTAGTCGGTGTTCGCCGGGAGCTTCGCCGAAGCGCCCGCGGCGGCTTTGGTCACCGACTCGATTGTCGGGGCGACGAATTCACCCTCGGCGTTCTGCAGCTCGGCGTACGGAAGCCGGTTCTGCTTCGCATAGGCCAGCTCCACGTAGCCGATGGCGCCCGGAGTCTGCTTCACCTGACCGGCGACGCCCTCGTTGCCCTTGCCGCCGAGGCCGACGGGCCAGGACAGCTCCTTCCCCTTGCCCGGCGCCTGCGCCCACGACGGGCTCACGGCGGAGAGATAGTCGGAGAAGATGTACGTGGTGCCGCTGCCATCCGATCGATGGACGACGAGGATGTCGCTCGAGGGAAGTCTCGTTCCCTTGTTGAGCGTCGCGATCCTCTCGTCGTTCCACTTCGTGATCTTGCCGGCGAAGATGTCGGCGACGACGGGTCCGGTGAGGTGAATGACCTTCGAGACGGCGGGGATGTTGTAGGTGATCACGACCGCGCCGAGCACGGTCGGGACGTGCAGCACCGGTCCCTTCAGCTTCGCCATCTCGGCGTCGCTCATCGGTGCATCGGATGCGCCGAAATCGATGGTGCCTTCGGTGAGCTGGCGAATGCCGCCGCCCGAACCGATCGACTGATAGTTGATCCTGACGCCAGTCGCCGCCGCATAGTCGGAGAACCACTTGCTGTAGATCGGATTCGGAAAGGTGGCGCCGGCGCCGTTGAGGTCCTGCGCCATGAGACCGCCAGCGAATGTGCCGGCGACTGCACTCGCCACGGCGAGCATGCGTACACGAGAGTTCACAAAATTCTCCGCGAAGGTTGTTCGTGCGGAGAATGTTGGAGCTCGCTCGTAACCGACTCTTTGTTACTGAGTAACGCTCGTGTCACGGCGGCTGTGGCCGCCGCGGCTGGAGCCGCCGCGGCTGGAGCCGCGGATACTTACGCCGCGGCGTCCGGGAACGTCGCGAAGACGATCGTGCCGTTGCCCACCTCGCTTTCCACGCGCACGCGTCCGCGATGCGCCTCGACGAGATGACGCACGATCGCGAGCCCCAGCCCCGTGCCGCCGGCATCTCTCGCGCGACCGGAGTCCGCGCGATAGAAGCGCTCGAAGATGCGCGATAGATGCTCGGGTGCGATGCCGACACCCGTGTCGCGCACACCGATCGTCGTACCGCGCTCGCCGCGCTCGCTGAACAGCACGATCGATCCTCCGGGGTTCGTGTGGCGAATTGCGTTGTCCGCGAGATTCGCATACACCTGACGGATCGCCGTGGGATCGGCGAACGCGTTCTCGGCGTTACCCTCGATCTCGACCGTGAGTCGCACGCCCTTCTCGAGCGCGGCGCGCAGTCGCCCCGCGGCCACTTCGCTCGCGACGGCGCGCAGATCCACCGTGACGGGATTCGGCACCCAGCCGCCACTTTCGATGCGCGAAAGATCGAGGAGGTCGTCGACGATCTGCTGCATGCGCTGCGCGTTCGACTGAATGGCCTCGACGAATCGGATCCCCTGCTCGGGCGGCACGTCGCCCGCAGCAAGCGTCTCCGCGAAACCGAGGATGACGGTGAGTGGTGTCTTGAGCTCGTGCGAGACGTTGGCGACGAAATCTCGTCGTACCGCATCCACGCGACGCGATGCGGTGAGATCGAACACTGCGAGCACGACGCCACCGTCGCCCAGCGCGCGCGCGGTGAGCATCATGCTCTGGCCATCGACAGTGATCTCCGTCGACTCCGTCGACTCGCCCGCGAGCGCGGCACCGAGCGCTTCGCGCAGGGTGCGGTCGCGCGGAAGACGGTCCGCGGAGAAGGGAACGTCATCGGGGAGACGCAGCATCCGTCTGCCGCTCTCGTTTACGCGAACGATCTGCCGTCGCGCGTCGACCGCGATCACTCCCTCCTGGAGCGACTCGATCACCGCGTTCATGTGCATGTCGTCGTTCTCCAGCGCCTTGAGGCGGCTGGTGAGCTGCTCGGCCATGCGATGCACGGCCGCTGCCAAATCGCCGACCTCGCCCGGTGCGGAGAGCGCGGGGCGCCGCGAGAGGTCGCCCGCCGCGAGTGCCTGCGCGACATCGCGCAACTCGACGACGGGATGCGAGACCGCGCGCGAGAACCCGGCGGCGAGGATGAGTGCTGCGACGAGCGCGACGAATCCGGAGAGGAGCACATCGCGCTGTCCGCGCGCGACGATGGCATTGAGACTGGAGGTGGAGACGGAGACGCGGGTCACGCCGTACTGCGATCTGATCGCGACGTACAGCTCATTGTCGCCGGCGGATGTGCTCGCGCGATTCGCCGTGCCGACGCTGTCGCGGAGTGCAGCGACGACTTCGGGGCGCGTGCCATGGTTCTCGAGATGGCGACGCGACTCGCCGTGAAACTCGGAATCGCCGATGACCTTTCCATCGTGATCGATGAGTGTCACACGATGGCCGATCGAGGCTCCGGCGCTCGAGGCCAGGGCATCGGGGTCGACCGTGGGGGTCCATTCGTGCGCGATGAGACGCGCCTCGCTGGTGAGCCTGGCCACCTCGAGCTCTCCGAGCTGGCGGCGCAATCGCACGCCGCTCAAGAGCACGAGCAGCGCGATCAGCACGGTCACGACCAGCACGGCTCCGAGGAGAAGCCGGTGCGCGAGCTTCACGACGCTCGCGCTGACGGTGAGCGCAGCCGGTAGCCGAAGCTGCGCACCGTCTCGATGAGATCCGACGCGACCCCCAGCTTGGTGCGAAGCCGCTGGATGTGCATATCGACGGTGCGCGTCTGAATGTCGGGAGCGGCATCCCACACGGTCTCGAGGAGGTGCGCGCGTCCCTGCACGCGCCCGCGACGCTCGGCCAACGTCAGCAGCAGCTTGAACTCCGTTGCCGTCAGCTCGATCTCGAGGCCGTCGATCTTCACGCGGTGCGCCGAGCGGTCGATCTCGATCGGGCCGATCGTGAGTGCATCGCTCGCCGCGGTCCCGGCTGC
>JALYSW010000144.1 GCA_030854615.1 Gemmatimonadota bacterium | reverse complement strand
TCCACCGCGCGCAGCCTGCGCATCGCGAGCAGCGCCTGCGCTGGCGCGTCCCACTCCGTCTGCACGAAGAGCTTCGAGAACGCCGGATGCGATGCGTCCGCGACCGGCGTGTTGAGCACGAGCTCCGCGTACGTCGTCACGTCGAGCTTCCGCGCGCGCCCGCTCAGATTCTCGATCGTCAGCCTGCGCTCCTCCGCGGGCGTGTTCGTCGCCAGTGTCACCTCGAGCGTCGTGCGGATGCCATCGTGCTCGCGAACGAGCGTCACACTCCCATCCTGCGCGATCGCCTCGTACGGATCAAGTGCGTTGCGCACGGGCTCCGCTCCAACGCTCCACACGTCGCCGCTCTCGAGATCGCGGATGTAGAGCACGAACGCATCCGTCTCGCGCGTGCGATCCGGCGTGCGGCGGGTGATCGCGAGCGCCCCGAAGTGCGAGCTCCCGGTTCCGTCGTCCGCGATCGTGAGGCAATAGCGGTCATTCGCGAGGGTGTGCTCGCCCGCGACCGTGCTGCTCTTAGCGTTCATTGGTCCGTTGATAAGTCAGAGCGATCGTAGCCGGGAGGTGACGAATCATCACCTCGCCATTCGACGACGGCGTCACACTACTTCCATCCACGCGCGCGCTGGCGATCGCGCGATCCACCGGCGAGCGAAAGGCGATTCCGCCCGGCGGGATCTTCAGCGGGCCACTCAAATGGGCGACAAGTGAGCGCGCAGTTGCGCGAACGTCAAAATCGATCGGCCCGTACGGAGTGCCGAGCGCGCGCACCTTCACCCCCGGCGCCTCGCGCACCCATCGCTCGGCGATCCCCGCGCCCACCACGAGCGTGCTGTCCGACGCGCGATCGTACGCGAACATGTCGAGCACCGAGCGTATATAGTCCGAGCCCACCCACGTGTGCGGCATGTCGCCGATGAACTTCGGCGTGTCTCGATCGTGCCACACCACCTCTGCCCACTGCCGCCACGCCGCCGGCCGCTGGCCCTCGAAGAAGAAGTCGAGTATCGACAAGGCGCGCTGCTTTCCGCCGAGCCGGATGAAGGTGCCGATGGTGCGCATCTCGTACGGCGTGTACGCCTCCCACTGCGCACCTGGAACACGTCGCGCTGCCGAGTTCTTCCAGTACTGATCGAACGTCCTTCGGAGCGCGGTATCCGGCAGCGACGCGAGCTCGCCCACCGGCGTGACGCCGACCGTCGTCGACGTCGCATCGAAGTCCCCGAGCTCCACGGAGCCGGGGAGGAAGTCGATGTGATGCTGCGCCATGGCCGCGCGATACGAGGCCATGATGTCCGCGCGGAAGGTGTCGCGCTTCGTCGCGAACTCCTTCGCCTCGCCGGCGTGATGCAGCACCGCGGCGATGAACGCCGCATCCGCATATCCGCGCAGCCCGAAGAGATCGTCCCAGAACGAGTGCATCGCCTTGGCAGAGTAGCCTTCGTGGCTGATGGACTGCGGGAAGAGCCCTCGATAGGCGCGTGCCGTACCGTGCTCGTACTCCGCCGTCAAACGCTCGGCGCGCAGCGTATCCATGTACGCGACGGCACCCGTGACGTGCGGCCACATCGTCGCGAGGAACGCGGTATCGCTGGTGTAGCGGAAGTAGTCGGCAATCGCGTAGACGAGCTCACCGTGACTGTCGTTCTCTGGCACGGGATCGGCGCCGCGCGCATCGACGCAGCACGGAACCTTCCCGTTCGCGAACTGATAGGGTGCGTACCACTCGAGAAAGGCGCGCACTTGCTCAGGATGTCCGAGTCGGAGGAGCGCGGCGCTGATCAGCGAGCCGTCGCGGATCCAGGAGCGCGCGTACGACCGCGCGCCGGGGTGGATCTGCGCGCCGTGATCGTTGATGAGGATGTACGCGAGCTGCGCGCGCAGCGTCTCGGTGACGCGCGCGGCCGAGCGGGGGAGGATGATGCTGGCGCGTGTGAGGCTCGCCTCCCACGACTTCGTCACCCTCGCGAGCTCGCCATCGACGAACGCGCGCGCCTCGGCATCGCGAGCGAAGGGACGAGACACCGCTCCGTGCGCATGGAAGGGCATGACCACGTACACGTCGCGCGATGCGCCCGCGGGGATCGACAGCGGATAGGACATCGCGGCCGAGGCGTGCTCCATCGGATCGTAGACCTCGGTGCGCGAGGGAAGCGCGCCGGCGCGGAGCGACTCGACGATCCCGCCCTCGTCGAAGGTCGACGCGCCGACTGCCGCCGGAGCGGTGAGCGGCACGACGGTCCAGCTGTCATTGATGGCGAGCACCGACTGATCCCACGCGATGTGGCGAAGGAGCGCATCGCCGCCCTGCGTCGCGAGGAACTGCCAGCTCGGGTTCACCTGAAATGGCCGTACCGCGAGGTAGAGCGTCGGCTTCGCCGTCGCCTTTCCGATGTTCGTGACGCGGTAGCGCGCGTAGAGCGACGATGAATCGAGCGGGCCAGCGGCGAACGTCGTCACCTCGAGCTTCAGCGCGCCCGCGGTCCACGTGACCGACGGAATCGGCAGAGATTCCTGCGCGAGTGACTGCGTCTGCTTCGCATCGTGCCACGTCACGAGCTTGCCGCCCACACGCAGAAAGGGCTCGAGCGAGAAGCCACCCGCATGCGGCTCGATCGCCCCCTGCTCATTGATCAGCGCCTCGGCGTCATCCCCATCGACGCCAACGACCGTCCAGTACGACTGCTTGCCGCCGAGATACTTTGGATAGCTCCCCGCTGGCGCGCTCGCGGCGACGTGCGCGAAGAATGCGTTGCGCGTTGCAGACCACTCGACCGGGATCACAGAGAGCTCGCGGATCGCGTACGCACGCGGCGCGCCCGCCGGCGCCGGAATGCGCACGCGCAGCCAACGCGATTCCATCTCGGGGAGATAGATACAGTCGCGCCCGCCGTTGCTCCCGATCACCGCGTATGCGCTGTCCCACTTCGCGCCGTCTGCCGACACGTCGATCACGTAGCTCGCCGGCGCCAGACCAGCCCAGTCGATCGCCGCCCCGCCATACTCTCGGCTACTCCCGAAGTCGACCGAGTACGTCTGCGCACTGGTCGACG
>JALYSW010000141.1 GCA_030854615.1 Gemmatimonadota bacterium | reverse complement strand
CCAGTCGCGCTTCCGAAGCCAGGTTGCAGCGAGATCGACGGCTGGCAACTCGGCGCCCGTCATCGACGGTTGCGTGATCAGCGCTTCGGCGAGGGAGACGACGTCGTGCATCGAGACAACGTACAAGCGACCGAGACTATGAGACAACGTGTGGCGCGGTCAGATCCTGGTCGAGTCGTTTCGAACAGCTCGTCGGTGCGACGCGGAGAGGCATTGACGAAAGAGGCAATCTGCCGTAATCTGGCACTCCCGAATAAAAACCGAATTACATAATCGCTCGTATCGCACAGAATCAGTCGCTGATCGCTCGTTACACCTTCTGGAGAAAGAGTTTAGCATGCCACACATCAACCGCTTTCCAGCCATAATTCGAGATACCGTTCGGGAGCCGGGCTCCCGCCGCGACCCTGCTGAGCTCCTCCGCGTGCGAAGTCTCGATCCGCGCGGCAGGTGCGGCGAAAGCACTACGGTCATGCAGCTCTTTCGCGTCGACGATCTGCCGGAGGACGCCCCTCGCGTGCACATGGTCTTTCACGACCGCCACGGCTGGTACTGCGAACACGGACGCGAATGCCCGGCGGTGGCTGCAGTGCGGCGGCATCAGGGCGTGGACCCGTCAGAGCGTTGATCGGTATCGTCGATCGCGCGTGTTTTTACTTCGCGCCGCCGCGTTTCGCCTCGTTCGCCGCGAAGTCGGCCCGTGTCAGCGAGTAGTAGGCGCAGTCATTCCCGTAGCGAAATTTCAGCCCCTCATAGGTCATACCGAGCTTGTCCATGACGTGCCGTGATGCCGAGTTCTCGGGCGACGCGACCGCGACGACCCGGTCGAGCTGCTTTTCCCGGAATCCCCACGCGACCACGGCGCGCGCGGTTTCTGTGGCGAGCCCGAGCCCCCAGGATTTCTTCCCGAAGGCATACCCGACCTCGATCTCGCCGGTGTTTTCCAATGGCTGCAGCCCGCCCCAACCGACTGGATCATCGCCCCATCGAATGCCGAACATCCCCAAGCCGTTCTCGGTCCAGCACTTCAGATACTTGTCGAGTTTCTCCACGGATTGTTCGCGAGTGAGAGGCCGTTGCGAGCCGATGTATTGCATCACATCCGGATCACCGCGAAGCGCGGAAAACCAGTCGAGGTCCTCGTGCGCGAGGGGGCGCAGTACGAGACGGTCGGTTTCGAGAATCGCCATCGCACACGCTATCGCATCCTCCGCGCACGAGCAAGGCACCACACCGTTGCAGAATGGCGCTCGCACATCCTCGCGTCCGATGCAACATTGTGCGAGCGAAGTCCAACTCCTCCCCGAACCCCAGAGCTCACGTCTCATGCTGATTCGCCTCGCGTTCGCGATGCTGCTCGTCTGCGCCTCCTTCCTTCCCGCCGACGCGGACGCCCAGGCGGCGGACTCCAACCTCGCGCGCGCCAGGCGCATCCTGCGCTCGACGCCGTTGATCGATGGCCACAACGATCTCGCGTGGCGCATTCGCGAGGACAAAAACGCGCCGCGTGACGTCGAGGCATACGACCTTCGCAAGACCACGCCGGGACATACGGATCTCGCGCGCATGAAGGAGGGCATGGTCGGGGCGCAATTCTGGTCGGTCTACATCCCCGGAGAGATCAGGGACTCGGGCTACGCACGCGTGCAGCTCGAGGAGATCGACATCGCGCGGCGGTTCATCGCGAAATATCCGGAGCGCGTCGCCTTCGCCACTCGAGCCTCCGACATCCGTCACGATTTTGCCCAGGGAAAGGTCGCCTCCTTCCTCGGCATGGAAGGCGGACACGCCATCGAGAACTCGCTGGGCGCGCTGCGCGCGTATTACGCCCTTGGCGTTCGCTACATGACGCTCACGCACAACGTGACGCTCGACTGGGCCGACGCGGCGCTCGATACGGCGAAGCACGGCGGGCTCACTCCCTTCGGAAAGGAAGTCGTACGCGAAATGAACCGGCTCGGTATGCTCGTCGACCTCGCGCACGTGTCCCCCGGAACGATGAGTGCCGCGCTCGATGTGAGCGCCGCACCGGTGATCTTTTCGCACTCGGGAGCGCGCGCGCTCGTCGATCATCCGCGCGATGTCCCCGACTCGATCCTCGCGCGGCTACCGAAAAACGGCGGCATCGTGATGGTGCCGTTCGTGAACACATTCGTGTCACCGAAGG
>JALYSW010000241.1 GCA_030854615.1 Gemmatimonadota bacterium | reverse complement strand
CCGCGCGCCGAAGTAGCCTCGAGTCCGACGCATCGCGCGCCGGCACGTTGGTGTAGAGGGACCTTCCACGCGCCGTGCTGATCGAATCGGTCTCCGCCGCGTGCAGCGGAACTGCTCGCTGCGCTGGCGTGTGCGTGGAATGACACGCGAGCACCGATGCGAGCGTGAACGCCATCGCTCCGCAGCAAGACCGCAGCGCGCGCGGTGATCGCATCTATGCGGCGAGATGGGTTGGCGACTGCGCATGCGCCGCGATGAACGCGCGTATGGGGAGCGTATCTAAGTTACGGCCCGCCAACGGCAAGCGGGTGGCGAGCCTTACGGCGTCGCCGACCCTGCCACCACGATCTCCACGCGCCGGTTCGCCCTCCGCCCCACGATCGTCGCGTTGCTCGCGACCGGGCTCGCGTGTCCCATCGCGCGCGTCTCGATCCGCCCCGCATCGAGCCCCCCCGCCACGAGCGCCTCGCGCACCGCCTGCGCGCGCGCATCCGCCAGCGCATCGCCCTTCTCGGCGCGCGCCGTCGAATCCGCATAGCCCTCTACCAGGATGCGGTAGTTCGAATACGCGGCGACCACCGGCGTCAGCTTCCCCAGATCCCGAGTGGCGACCTTCGTCAGTGTCTTCGGACCGTTCGCCGTCGTCCCATTCACGAACGACGCGTCGTTGATCGTCACCACGAGCCCACGCGGCGAAAGCGTCGGCCGCTTGAGCGTCAGCGCCGTGCGACTCAGCTCCGAGACGCTCGCGCTCAGCTTCGTGCGCTCCTCCACATCCGTGCGCAGCGAGTCACTCGTCCGTGACGCCGAAGCAGCCTCGCTCCGCAGCGAGTCGACCTGCTTCGCCGCCGCGACCGCAAGCGCCTGCACCGAGTCGCGCTGGCGCTGCGTCGCCGCTGCCGATTTGCGCAGCGAGTCGAGTCGCAGATTCGCCAAATCCGACAGCTTCCGCAGCGAGTCCGACCGCTGCCGCTCCGCCGCCGTCTCGCTCAACGATGCGCGCACCGACGCCGCGCGCATCGAGTCCGCGATCTGCGCGGCGAGCGCGGTCGACTTCTGGATCGAGTCGACGCGCAGCTTCGCCAGCGCCTGCGTTTGCGCCACGACCGCCTGCGTGATGCGGATCGAGTCCGCCGAGCGGGCCGAGAGCTCGGAGACCGCGCGTACGGAATCGCGCACGCGCAGCGAGTCCCGGATGTACGCGCTGCGGCCAACCACACGCCGCAGCGAATCCGATTCCGCCGTCGCCATTCGCGCCGCGCGCAGCAGCGAGTCCGTATGAATCCGCTCGGCTTCCGTCTCCGCGCGCTGGGCCTGCTGGCTCGCGAAGCGAATCGAGTCGACCTGCCGCTGCGCACGATCCGCGACGGCGCGCAGCGAGTCGGTCTGCCGGCTCGATGACGACCGCACTTCGTTAGCGGCCGCCTGCGCGATCCGCAGCGAGTCCTGCTGCCGCACGACCTGCGCCTGCAGCACGTGCGCGGAGTCGAGCTCCCGCGCGCTGAGCTCCTGCGCGCTCGCCGACGCCGCCTTCACGGAATCGAGCTGCAGCCTGAGTGAGTCGGCCTGCGTGACGGTCAGCAGATTCTGCGCGCGCAGATCGACGATCTCGGCGTGCGAGAGCTGGTTCTGCTTGAAGAGCTCATCGCGCTGCGGCTGCGAGAGCGCGACGAGCTGCGTGAGGCGATAGGCATGCAGGCTGTCCGCCACCTGGCGGTCGTGGACGCGGCTGTTCGCCGCGTCGGCGGCCTGCGCATCGTGGAGCGCCTGCGTCGCCATTGCCTCGCTGGTCGCCGCGTCGTGGCCGTTGGCCGCGGCGGAATCAGCGGCGTCGATCGAGGCACGCGCGCGCGCCATCTCGAGCGCGGCGCGGTCGGTGCCACCGTTCGAGGCGGCATTCGCGTAGATGCTCTTTGCCTGGTCGAGCGAGGTGCTCTGCGCGTTCGCGCGACCCGTGAAAACTCCCGCCACCACGACCGCAAACATTCCAATGATCAGACGGCCCGACATAACACCTCGATGTAGATACATGGGTTCGAAAGCGGTCTCGCCAGCGCCGTAGCTGGGGAATCTCGCATCTTACGCCGGATAAGTCACCCGTAAGCCCGGGTGCGAGCCGTCAGGCTCGGCGCCATCCCGCCTCGCAGCCCACTGTCTCCGCGCGCTTGATCCGCATGCGTCACGTACCAAAGTACGAATTTGTACGCTCCGGAATGTAACCGGTGGTATCGGCGGATATTTCGCTGTATCTCTATTGCGAAGGCGGCCCGTCGTCGGTAGAAATAACGAGCGTCAGTGAATCATCGTGCGCGGGTTTCACTCCTCGCCGCGATCGCGCGGCGTCCGCACTTGAGGTCACTATGGAAGCCAACTCTGCCAGCCAGATTCCCCTCGAAGCATTCCTCGGCGAAAGCTCGTACGTCAGCACGCAGCGCCGCCTGCGTTCGAGCCTGCAGACGATCTTCCAGAATGCGGGATTGCGGTTAGCCGACGTCGCGCCCGGCGCGACCCTCGATCTTCGCGCCGCGCTGAGCCAGGTATGCGCTGACGCACGCCATTCGGGGATGCGCGCCGAGCAGCTGCTGGTGCTGATCAAGGACGTGTGGTCAGAGCTCCCGGCGGGAATCGCGCGCATGCCGTCGGCGCATGGCGATGAGCGCCTGAACTACGTCATCACGACGTGCGTCGACGAGTACTACGCACACGCCGCTGACGCGCGCGAGGGCACGCCATAACGCTCGCGAAGCACGCGTGATCACCGGCGAAGCAGTCCCGGTGGTCATCAACGCCGGCGCCGGAAATCCTCACGTCGACAAACGCGTCAAGGAGCTCGCCGAGCTCTTTGCCGCGCGCGACCTGCCCGTCGACGTCCGCCTCGCGAAGAGCGGCGACGAGCTCGATGCGCTCATGCGCGAGGCCGCAGCCGCACGTCCGCGCCTGCTCATCGCCGCCGGCGGCGACGGCACCATCAGCACCGCCGCCGCCGCCCTGGTGGACTCTCCGACCGTGCTCGGCGTGCTCCCCTTCGGCACCCTCAACCACTTCGCGAAGGATCTCCGCATCCCGCTCGAGCTCGAGGAAGCGGTGGGCACGATCCTCGACGGCTACTCGGTCGCGGTCGATGTCGGCGACGTGAATGGTCGCGTCTTCATCAACAACTCCAGCCTCGGCCTATACCCCGACATGGTGCGCGATCGCGAGCGCCAGCAGACGCGCCTCGGCCGCGGAAAATGGCGCTCCCTCGTGTGGGCATCGATCGCCGCCTTCCGCCGTTATCCGTTCATGACCGTGCGCATCGATCTCGAGGGGCAGAGGCGCGTGCACGTGACCCCGATTGTCTTCGTCGGCAATAACGAGTACGTGATGGAGGGGTTCGACATTGGCGCACGCGAGCGCATCGATGACGGGAAGTTCAGCATCTACATCGTGAAGAAGCAGGGGCGCGCCGCGCTCGTGCGGCTCGCTCTTCAGGCGCTCATCGGTCGCCTCCGACAGGCGCGCGACTTCGAAGCACTGGAGGCGGCGGAATTCGTGATCGAGACGCGCCACAGCCGAATTCTCGTGGCGACGGATGGGGAGGTGCAGGCGATGTCGACGCCGCTCCACTTTCGCCTGCGGCCGAAGAGCCTGCGCGTGATCGTCCCGCGCGTGCCGGTCTAACGTCACCGCAAAAGGACATGGGGGCACTCAGCCGAAGCTGACTGCCCCCATGTTTTCTGTCGCGATCGGTCGCCTAAACACCTACGTTACCGGCGAACCACCCCGGCACACTTCCGGCGGACCATTGCAAAGTTCGTTACCGGTTCCACCGTTGACACCGCAGATGGTGAAGCCATCCGTGGATCCGTTGAAACCGACCTGCGTCAACTCGCGGAACGTTCCGAACCGTTCGACCTTCGGCTTTTGGTACATCGTGTCTCCATGTCGAAGGTATTGCCGGGCTGCCTGTCCGGCTGAAGTCGGGGCCGTATTGGCCACCATCATCATCACGCTTGTCTGCGAGGATAATGCCACACCAAGCACCCGAAATGCAAGGGCAATTTCGGAGTTGCTCAGCTCGCCTCGCGCACCGAAAAGCCTAGCGCACTCCCATGGCGACCGCAAGCACGACAGCGCCCGCACCGGTCAAAGCGACCACCGCAATCGTTTTCCACGCACCGCGGATCCACTCGTCGTACCGAATACCCGCGGCCGCGAGTATCGCCATGAGAGCGCCATTGGTTGGCGTAATCAGCTCGCAGATCCCCGCACCGTACTGATAGGCGAGCACCGCAACCTGCCGCGACAGATGCAAAAGATCGGCGACAGGCGCGAAAACGGGCATCGTGAGCACCGCCTGCCCACTGACGCTCGGCACCGGCACGTGAATGGCCGCCTGGGCTAACATCATGCCGACAGCGGCTACGGCCACCGGAAGACCGGCGAGCGAGCTCGCGAGCCCGTTCACGACGGTGTCGATGATGAGCCCCTGCTCCATCACCACCGAGATCGAGCGAGCGAAGCCGACGAGCAGCGCCGCATACGCCATCGATCGAAAACCGTCGACGAAGGCATCGGCCGTCCCGCTTACTCCAAGCCCGCCGACGACTCCGACCGCGCACCCCATCGCGAAAAAGAGAGCTGCCTCCTGGTTGAAATCCCAGTGAAGCTGCGCCACACCGTACACGAACACGGCGAAAGTGACGACGACGATCGCGAGTACTCCCTTCGCGCGGACGCCGAGCTCATGTGATTCTGCACTCCCTTTCTCATGAACGATGACGACCCGTGTGTGGCGCGCGTGCCGCATCGTGCCGAGGATCCAGAGCAACAGCGCGAGCGCGAGAAAGACGATTCGGTAGCCCCCGCCCGAGAGCTGCGGAACCTCGGATACCTTCTGCGCGATGAGCACCTGAAACGGATTCACGGGGCTGAACGACGACCCGATCGCCGCCGCACCGACGCTCATCTCCGCCGCGGTCAACGCATCGAAGCCGAGTCGCTGCGTGAGCACGAGGAGGGCGGGGATGAGCGCGATGATCTCCTCCTGCATGTTCTCGAACGCGCCGCCGGCGGCGAACGCGATGCAGACGATCGGAATCGCGACGATGCCGCGATCGCCGAGCCGCCGCACGAGCCAGTCGATGCCATCGTGGAGCGCGCCGGTTTTGTCCACGACGCCGAATGCGCCGCCCACCAGAAAGATGAAGGTGATGACTGCGGCGCCCGCGATGACCCCGTCGGGAATCGCGACGACGGCCCCGAACGGGCCTACCGGCTGCGCGTCGACGCGATGATACGTTCCCGCGACGACGACCTTCCGCTGCGTAACGGGATCGTCGCGGCGGTCGAACTCTCCAGCGGGGAGCACGTGCGTCAGGGCGGCAGCGATAACGACGCAGCCGACGAGCAGCGTAAGTGGGTGCGGGAGCCTCACGACTCGCTCAGCGCATCACTTCGCTGCCCTTACCACCCCCGCCTGCTCGAGCGCGCGCAGATACTCGGCGACGAGCGCCACATCGACGGGGCCGTACTCCGCGCTCACCGCGTCGCGGATGTCGCGGGCGCTTCGCTTGCCGTCGACGAAGTTGAGCACCTCGTACGCGTATTCCTCGCCGTTGCCGCGCAGCCCTTCATACGCGAGCAGCTTTGGATGCGCCTTTCCCTTCGTGTGGTCTTCGAGGTAGTCGTAGCCGAACACCACCATCGGGCCGCTCACCGAGGCGTTGCGTGCGAAGACGAGCGCCGCGTCGCCGCTCACGCTCTCCGGTCCGGACGGTGCGCCCGTGATGGACTCGAGCCGCTGGAAGTACGCCTCCGCGCCCTGCTTCACGCTGTCGGGGATCGCCGCGAACGACGCGATCGACTCGAAGTTCGCGCGCTCCTGCGCCAGGAAATTCCGCGCCAACACCGCGGCGTCCGCCGGCGCGAGCGACGCGCGGCGGTCGAGCATCAGCGCGAGCCTCCGGAGCGATGCGCTCTCCATCGACGCCCACAGCGCAGGCACATCCGATGTCTTCAGATTCGCGAGGTACAGCGCGCTCGCCGCGCCGATGAACGCCGCGCGCTGCAGCTTCGTCGCATCGATGTTGCCCGGGAGATCGAAGTTCGTATGGATGTAGCGGTCTGGCCAATCGTTCATGTAGATGGCCGGAATCTTCCACGACGCCTCCTGATAGATCTCGTGGTCGCTCCCCATCGAGAACTCCGAGAGATCGCCGAGCTGCGGCTCCTTCCCGCCCTCGCCAGAGACCATCGGATATTTCCCGCCCGTTCCTTCGGCGTACATCTGTGACTCGATGTTCATGAAGCTGCCGAAGCGCTGCCCCACATCGCTCACGAACGACGGCAGGCTCGCCGGGCCGCGGCCGACGTGAAAGATCGACTTCGTCACCTGGCCGCCGCCCACCATGTCCATGTGGATCACAGCCTTGAAACGCGCACGCATCGCGGGCTCCGAGGCGAAGAGCGCTAGTGTGCACTCGACTTCGCACGGCCACACGAAGCGAATGCTGCGCGACGGACGCGCGATCTTCCCGTCTGCGATGAGCCTCGAGATCGTGCGCGCCACCTCGAGGATCGTGGCGCACCCGCTGGCATTGTCGTTCGCACCGGGACGCTGATGATCAAGGTGGCAGCTCAGTACGATCTCCTCGCCTTTCCTGTCGCTTCCCGGGATCAGCGCGGTCACGGGATTGTACGTCGCCGCGTGACGTGAGGCCTTCACGATGGCGTGCAGCATCACGTGCTCGCCTTTCGCCAACCGCGCCTGATAGCCGTAGTACTGCTTGAGCGAGAGCATGAAGGCGAACGCATGACGCGTCTCGAACGAATCGAGATGCCCCCAGCGAATCGCATTTACATCCTCGCGCGACCAGGCATTGGGCTGGTTCTGCGCGGCGCTCACGACCCCCTTTGCGCCGTACTTGTCGTACGCGAGCGGGACGACATCGCCGGGCGCCTCCGATGTGAGCACGAGCTTCCCGCGCACGTTTTTCCCCGCGTAATCCTTGTCCGACGTTCCGGCGCCGACATCCACGAGCTCGCCCGTGACATCCGCGCTGTCGCTGTCCTCGGCGAGGATCACCGGCTCATCCTCGAAGCTGGCGACGCGCAGCACCGGCGTGACCCGCGCGCCGTCGACGCTCACCTCCCACAGCTCCGCGAACTCCGGATCCCATCCGAGCCGTGCCTTCTGCGTGCCGTACATCGTGTGTCCGTCGGCGGGGAATTCGTGGACGGTCACCTCGTCGAGTCCGTAGCTCCTCGCCTGCGCGGCGACGAAATCCGCCGCGGTGCGAAAGCCCTTCGACGCGCGCATGCGATGCTGCCGCGTGATGAACTCGAGATTGCGCTTCGCTGACGCGCCGGAGAGCTCGCTGGCGAGTGCGGCGACGGTAGGCTCGGGAAGCAGCGGCACGGTGGAGGTGCGCTGGGCGCCGGCGGCAAACGGGATGGCGCACGAAAGGAGCGCGGTGAGCGGAAGTCGGATGTGCATGGAGTGGTCTTGGGGAAGCGGGCGGGGAATCGAGTGAGTCTGCCCTCCCGGGCGGACCGCTGTCAAGCCTTCCTCTTCCTGTGGCCAGTACGCGCAGTGCCGTCGCGATGAGCCGCAGAGATTTTCGAATCATGTAAACCATGTGACGTACCGCCGCATCCAATCAGGTGAACGGGTGGGGATCGCCTACTCGCCCAACTCTCAATGGCATCTCGCGGGACAACCATGCCGAATACGTCAGCCGATCTCACCCCGAGCGCACCACGGCGCCGCGCCCGGCGCGGATCCACCGTGCTCGGCGTCCTGCTCCTCTCGCTGGGCGTCGGCTCCGCGACCGCACTCTTCGGCTTCGTGGACGCGGTTCTGCCGCACTCCGCACCGATGGCCGCGTGCGAGACGCTGAGCGAGAGGAGCGGCGGAGCGCCGAGCTTCGCGATGGCTCAAATCCCCACTGGCGCGGAGCTCAAGGACCGCGTCTCCGACGTGTACCAAGCAGGGGTCGACAACGCCACCGATGCCATCGACTCGATCCCCGATATGGCCGACGGACTCGTCGCGCGCGCGATGCTCGCGGGGCTCGGGGTTGCCGCGCTCGCGCTGTTGCTCGCATGTACGCGCCTCGCGTCGAGGTTGATCGCCACCACGAGCACGGCAGCACTCGCCGCGGGAACGACGCTCGGCGCGCTCGCGCTCGCGATGCTCTCGGCCCACGAGCTCGATCTCCCCTCGATCGGCCCACGCGCAATCGCCTTCGCCCTCAGCATCTCGCTGCTTGCGGTCTACTTCGCCGGCAACACAGGGGCAAACGCGACGCTTGCGGGCAGAGAGTGGAGGGTGAGCGGGAACACTGAAAAAAAGTCAAGAACGATTGAACGGATAAACCACGGATTCAACGGATTTGCAGTATCCGTTTCATCCGTGGTTCTATCTGTTTGATCGTTTCTCCAGCTGTAGACGGCTTGCTCCAGAATGGCGTACCTTCGCGCGCGCGGGGGGCGGGCGGTATGTTGTGCGATCACCCGCATACGCCACGGAGCCCGATGTCTCTTCGCACCGTCCTCGCCGTCACGCTGCTCGCCGTCTCCGCGCGTGCGCAGGCGCCCGCGCCCAAGCCGATCTTCACCTATCAGGAAGTGATGATCCCCGTGCGCGATGGCGTGCATTTGCAGACGGTGATCCTCACGCCTGTCGATGCGAAGGGGCCGCTCCCGATTCTCTTTCGTCGCACGCCCTACGGTGTGCCCGAGCACGCGCCCACCGAGATCGCGCCGAACATCAAGGAGCTCGCCGCCGACGGATACATCTTCGTCATCCAGAACCTGCGCGGACGCTTCAAGTCCGAAGGCGTTTTCCTGCTCTCCGAAGCAGCCAACCTCGCGGACTCCACCTCCACGAACGAAACTACCGACGCGTACGACAGCATCGACTGGCTCGTCAAGCACGTCGCCAACAACAGCGGCAAGGTCGGCATGTACGGCGTCTCGTACGACGGGCTCACCACCGGGATGGCGCTGCTTCATCCGCACCCCGCGCTCAAGGCAATGAGCGAGCAGGCCACGCCGGTCGACCAGTGGATGAACGATGATATCCATCGCTACGGCGCGCTGCGCGAGAGCTACGCCTTCGAGTATTCGGTGCTCGAGCAGGCCGACAAGAACAAGAACACCGACTTCGCGTTCGACGTCTACGACGACTACTCGTGGTACCTCGCGCTCGGGTCGATCTCCAACATCAACACGAAATACATGCACGGCTCCCTCCCGTTCTGGAACGATGTCGTTGCGCACCCCGACTACGATGAATTCTGGAAGAAGGAGGCATGGATCAATCAGCTCCACGCCTCGACCGTTCCGAATCTCAACGTCGCCGGCTTCTGGGATCAGGAGGATCCATGGGGCCCGTGGCAGGTCTTCCGCCACGCAGCCGAGCACGATCCGGATCACACGAACTTCATGGTCGCGGGTCCGTGGTTCCACGGACAGTGGCGCCAGCCCAAGGGCGACAGCCTCGGGCTCATGTCCAACGGCGGCCACGAGACCTCGCGCGAATTCCGCGAGACGATCGAGGCGCCGTTCTTCCGCTACTATCTCCACGGCGAAGGAACGAAGCCCCCGTGGCGCGCGTCCACCTTCCAGTCGGGATCGAACAAGTGGCGCACGTACGCCGAGTGGCCGCCGAAGGAGGCGAAGCCGACGAAGCTGTATCTCCATTCCGATGGAACACTCTCGTTCACGAAGCCGGCAGCCACCGCGCCGCGCGCCTCGTATCGCGAATATGTCTCCGATCCCGCGAATCCGGTTCCGTATCGCGCGCGCCCCATCTCGCCGACGTATCCCTCCGGCGACTGGCGCGCGTGGGAGATCGCCGATCAGCGTTTCGTCGACCATCGTCCCGATGTGCTGAGCTACACCAGCACTCCGCTCGAGCACGACCTCGTGATCACCGGCGAGGTCGCTGCCGATCTCTACGCGTCGACATCGGGTACCGACGCGGACTTCGTCGTCAAGCTGATCGATGTGTATCCGGAGAACGCGACGCCGAACGCATGGGAGGCCGACGCAGGCCCCAAGCCTCTGCAGTACGCGCACTCAGTGAACGGCTACCAGCTGCCGGTTGCGATGGAGATTCGGCGCGGGCGCTACAACACGAGCTACGAGCATCCGCACGCGCTCGTCGCCAATGCACCCGTCGAATGGAAGATTCCGCTGCGCGACCGCGACTACGTCTTTCTCGCGGGGCACCGGCTGATGGTTCAGGTGCAGTCGACCTGGTTTCCGCTCATCGATCGTAATCCGCAGAAGTTCGTCCCGAGCATCTACAAGGCGACCGAAGCCGACTATGCGAAGGCGAGGCAGCGCGTCTACTCATCTCCCACGCTGCCATCGCACATCGTGCTTCCCGTCATGCCCTAGCTACTTCCCCATTGTGAGCACGACGCGGAAGCGCGCCTTGTTGGCCATCATGAGATCGTAGCCCTCCTGCGCGCGCTCGAGTGGCATCACCTGCGTCATCGGCTTCACGCCGGCGAGCGCGCTGAACTTCATCGTGTCCTCGGAGTCGATCGAGGATCCCGATGCCCATCCGGCGACGGACTTGCTCCCGCCGATGAGCGCGAGCGACGACACCGGAATCGGGTCGAACGCCGCGCCGACGATGAGCAGCTTGCCGCCGATTCCGAGCCCGGGGAGCATCTCCGCCATCGCGGCGCCGCTCGTCACCGTCGTGAGGATGACCTTCGCCCCGCCCAGCTTCGCGAGCGCCTCGCCCGCCTTGCCGTCTGCGCTGTCGATGTAGATGTGCGCGCCGAGCTTCTTCGCGAGCGCTTCCTTGTCCGCGCCGCGGGCGATCGCGATCGTGCGAAAGCCCATCTTCACCGCGAACTGCACGCCGAGATGTCCGAGCCCGCCGATGCCTTGCACCGCCACCGTGTCTCCGGCGATCGCGCCGCTGTTGCGCAGCGAGTTGAACGTCGTGACGCCGGCGCACATGAGCGGCCCCGCGTCGATGTCCGAGACCTCATTCGGGATGTGTGCGAGCGCCTCCTTCGGCACGAGGATGTACTCGGCGTACCCTCCGTCGAAGGAGATGCCCGAGACCAGCGGATTGTTGAGACAGGCGACGAAATTTCCGCGTCGACAGGAGTCGCAGTAGCCGCAACTCCCGCCGTACCAGCCGATGCCCACCCGGTCGCCGACCGACCAGCCGAGCACCCCAGCGCCGAGTGACTCCACGACGCCGGCCGCCTCGTGTCCCGGAACGCGCGGGAAGGTGAGTCCCGGCCAAGGGCCCTCGACCGTGAGCGAGTCGCTGTGGCAAATGCCGCAGGCATTCACTTTTACCAGTACCTGTCCCGCACCCGGAGTCGGAATCTCCTTCTCGACGAGCTCAAGCTTCCCGCCCGCCTTCGCCACCTGCATCGCGCGCATCTTCGCCATACCCGCTCCCGGTTCTCCGTTTTGGCGCCCGACGATACCGCCAACGATTATCGCCCTCGAATCGGCTGAACGCGCGACCGCTGCCGAATGATCCCGGCCGCCGTGCCCTTAACTTTTCGCGCATGAGAGAGCCGTCGAGCGACGAGAGCGCCGCGCGCGCGCGCGCGCTCGTGCTGCGCCATGGCTGGAACGCTACTGCGTACCAGATCCTCAACCCCGGCATCGCGCTCTGGTTCTCGGCGGGCGGCGACGCCGTGGTGGGCTTCGTGCGCCGCAACGGCGTGCGCGTCGTCGCCGGAGCGCCGGTGTGCCCCCCCGAGCGACTCGGCGATGTCGTCGCCGAGTTCGCTGCCGATGCGCGAGCCGCGCGCGACCACGTGTGCTACTTCGGCGCGGGCGACCGACTCGAGTCGACGATCATCGCGCGCGCCCCCGGTCGCCACGGTGGCAGTGTAGGTCTTGGTGCGCAGCCGAGCTGGGACCCGCGCGCCTGGAGCGGCATCATCGCGCGACGTGCATCGCTGCGCGCGCAGCTCAATCGCGCGCGGAACAAGGGAGTCATCGTCTCCCGATGGAGCGCCGAGCACGCGCGGAAGAGCCCGGCGCTGGAAGCGCTGCTGCAGGAGTGGCTGCAGACGCTCGGCCTCCCGCCGCTCCACTTCCTCATCGAGACGGACACCATCGCGCTCACGATCGATCGCCGCATCTTCGTCGCCGAGCGCGCGGGAGCGGCGGTGGCGTATCTCGTCGCGTCGCCGGTCCCCGCGCGACACGGATGGCTCATCGAGCAGATCGTGCGCGGAACTGGCGCCCCGAATGGCACCTCGGAGCTGCTCGTCGACGCGGCAATGCATGCGCTCGCGGACGAAGGTGCGGAATACGTCACGCTCGGCCTCGCGCCGTTGTCTCGACACGCGACGTACTCGGAGCCAGGGGTTCCGATATGGCTCCGGCTGGTGCTGCGCTGGGTGCGCGCACACGGCCGCCGCTTCTACGACTTCGACGGCCTCGATCGCTTCAAGTCGAAGTTCGCGCCAGAGCGGTGGGAAGAGATCATCGCGATCGACGATCGCTCGCCGTTCTCCATGCGCGCGCTGTGGGCGATCACGGCGGCGTTCGGCGGTGGCTCGCCGGTGATATTATTCGTTCGTACCATCGCGCGAGCCGCCGCGCAGGAGATTCGATGGCTCGCGCGGCGGTGAGGTCGCGGCTCGTCAGCCGTGCTCCTTCTTCTGCGGCTCGTGCGGCCGACCGTCCTTGCTCTTTTCCTTCGCCGGCTCGGGCGTTGCTCCCTCGTCGGGCTTCTGCTTGAGCTTGGCGATTTCCGCATTGCTCTTCTGCCCCTGCTGTCCTTCGATGTGATCGTGACCGCTGTGTGGGTCGTGGCGTTGCTTGGACATTCCGCACCTGTTTGAATTGAGGTTTGTAGCCCTTATTTGTACGCAAGAACCAGCCCGCGCGAGCGTCGTCGCGGACGCAGCCTTCCTCGCAGCGCGAGAGTGGAGAGCACGATTATGAGTGGCGAACAGGAGCTCAAGGGACCGGACCTCGAGGCCGGTGTGCCCGTTTCCAAGATCCCCGATGGAGGGATGCTCGTCGGTCACGCGCAGGGGAAGGCTGTGCTCCTCTCTCGCCGTGGCAGCGAGATCTTCGCGATCGGCGCGACGTGCACGCACTACAGCGGCCCCCTGGGCGATGGGCTCATCGTCGGCGACACGGTGCGCTGTCCCTGGCATCACGCATGCTTCAGCCTGCGCACCGGCGAGGCGCTCAAGGCGCCCGCGCTGAGCCCTGTTTCGCGATGGGAAACCGAGCGCCGCGGCGACACGGTCGTGGTCACGAAGGAAATCACTGCCGCGGATGGTGCGACGCCTATCAAACCATCGGGAACACTGCTCGCGGATGTGAAGCGTGTCATCATCATCGGCGCCGGCGTCGCCGGAAACGCCGCGGCGGAGATTCTTCGTCGTGAGGGATACACGGGAAGCATCACGATGCTGGGTTCCGATCCTTCCGTGCCCTACGACCGTCCGAATCTCTCCAAGGATTATCTGGCCGGCACCGCGCAGGAAGACTGGCTCCCGCTGCACTCGGCGAATTTCTACAAGCGCCACGACATCGAGCTGCTCACGTCGACGAAGGTCGTGTCGATCGATGCAAAGGCGAGGCGCGTCACGCTCGAGAACGGCGGCACGCGCGACTATGACCGGTTGCTCCTCTGCACCGGCGCCGATCCCATTCGCCTCAAGCTTCCGGGTGCGGAGCAGAAGAACGTCTTCTATCTGCGCACGCTCGCCGACAGCCGCGCGATCATCGTCGCGGCAGCCTCCGCGAAGCGTGCCGTCGTCATCGGCGCAAGCTTCATCGGCCTCGAGGGCGCGGCGTCGCTGCGTGCGCGCGGGCTCGACGTGCACGTCGTCGCGCCCGACGCAGTTCCGCTCGCGAAGGTGTTCGGCGCGAAGCTCGGCGCGCACATCAGGGCGCTGCACGAGGAAAAAGGGGTGGAGTTCTCGCTGGGTAAATCCGTCACCGCGATCACCAACTCCGGCGTGATCCTCGACGACGGCTCCTCCATCGATGCGGACATCATCGTCGTAGGCATCGGCGTACGGCCCAGCCTCGACCTCGCGAAGCAGATGGGGCTCACCGTCGATAACGGCGTCATCGTCAACGAGTATCTCGAATCGAGCATCCCCGGCGTCTTCGCGGCCGGCGACATCGCATCCTTCCCGTACCGCAGCGGCGAACGCATCCGCGTCGAGCACTTCGTCGTCGCCGAGCGTCAGGGACAGTATGCCGCGCGCAACATGCTCGGTGCGCGCGACGCGTACGACGACATCCCGTTCTTCTGGACCGCGCAATTCGGCATGGAGATCCGCTACGTCGGCCACGCGTCGAAGGCCGACGACGTCGCGATCGGCGGGAGCATCGACAACGGCGATGCGCTCGTCGCCTACAGGGAGAACGGGAAGCCGGTGGCCTTCGCGTCGCTCAACCGCGATCTCGCGTGTCTGCGAGCGGAGCACGCGCTCGAGATGGACGATGCGAAGACGATGACCGAGCTCACGGCGAAGTAGCCGCCGCGCAGCTGTTCACCGGCAGAGGCTAGCGAGCCACCAGCGCAGCGGACGCCGCGGACACGGGGATCGGCATCTCGGGCGGCCGCCGCAGCGCGGTGATGCAGAAGGTCGCGCACGCGACTCCGGCGAGCACGCCGCCCACGACGTCGGTGGGCCAGTGCGCGCCGAGATACACTCGCGCGATGGCCGCGAGCACGATGAACGCTGCCGAGAGCGCGAGCGCGACCCGGCACATCGCCTGCGGGCGGATGGTCTCCGTCACCATGTACGTGCCCAGCCCGAAGACCACCACCGCGAGCATCGCGTCGGCGGATGGATACGCCATCCCGCCCGCGGCGGTGAGGTGCGGACTCACGTTGTGGGGACGCGGCCGCTCGACGCCGTACTTGATGATGACGTTCAACAGCTGCGCCGCGAGGCACGCACCGAGGTAGTACGATGAAGCGCGAACACCGCTGCGATAATACAGTGCGATCGCGAAGATGATCACTGCCGGAACGGCGAGTCGCCCCGAGACGAAGGTGATGGCGAGCATCATCGTCGTGAGCCACGGGCGCGCGCCCGCGCGCAGCGACAGGATCATGTCGTGATCGAATGCATTCGTCTGTCGCGCGATCACCATGACGGTGAGAATCGCGAACAGCACCGTGGACCCGAGCGCGACATAGGTGAGGAGGGGCCCGCCGGAGGAACGGTCCTGTAGTCTGTCTGCCATCGTACGGTGAATATACACACTGTACAGTCCGGCAGCGGTAACTATAAGGTATTATTTCCGTTAGGAATTCTTTTCATCAGGCTGCATGGTCGCCGAGCATCAGCTTCGACGCCGGGTAGACGATGAATCGCGGGAATATCCGCCCGCCGAGCGCGACGATCCGGTTGAGCGCTCCGGTAACGAGTACCGGCTTCCCACGCATCATCGCCGCGTAGCCGGCACGCGCGACCTCGGCCGACGTCATCTTCGGCACCAGCGTGCTCGTGAAGAGCGGGAGCGCTTCGGCGCCTGAGGCCGCAGCCCAACCCGTGAGCGTCGCCCCCGGGCACAACGTGGTGAGCGTGACGCCGGTGCCGCGCAGCTCGCGTGCGATGGCCTCGCCAAGGCTGAGGACGTAGGCCTTGGTCGCGCAGTACGTGGCCATGTTCGGACCCGGCTGAAAGGCGCCGACCGAGGAGACGAGCATCACGCGCCCTCGCTTCCGCGCGACCATCCCCGGAAGGATCGCGCGCGTGAGCGCCGTGAGCGCCGCGACGTTGAGCTCGAGCATCGCGTCGATGCGGTCGGGCTCCTCGCGCACGAATGGCCCGACGTCGCCGAACCCCGCGTTGTTGATGAGGACGTCGATCTGCATCCGTGCGGCTTCGAGCTCTGCGGCGAGAGAGCGCGCCGATCCCGGCGCGCTCAAGTCTTTCGTCACGACCGTCGCCGAAATGCCGAGTGCGCGGAGCTCCGTTGCGAGCGCCTCGAGCTCCGAGGTGCGCCGCGCGGTGAGCACGAGATCGTGACCGTGTCGCGCGAGCTCGCGCGCGAGATCGGCACCGATGCCGCTCGATGCGCCGGTGACCAGCGCGAGCGGGCGCGGGATGCTGTTTTGCATGTGCTCCTTCCTAGTTTGATCGTGCCATCGCGACCCGTGCAGCTTACATCCACACTCACATAGAAGATGCGCACTCGGCAGCTCGGTTCCACAGGTCCCGTCGTCTCCGAGCTCGGACTCGGCTGCATGGCAATGTCCGATGCCTACGGTCCCGCCGATCGCCTGGAATCCATCGCCACGATTCACGCTGCGCTCGACGCCGGGATCACGCTGCTCGATACCGGTGACTTCTACGGGATGGGGACGAACGAGCTCCTCATCCGCGATGCGCTCGAGGGGCGCGACCGGAGTGCCGTGGTGCTCAGCGTGAAGTTCGGCGCGCTCCGCGATCCCGACGGCGCCTTCCTCGGCTACGACGGCCGCCCGAACGCGATGAAGAATTTCCTCGCGTACTCATTGCGCCGGCTCGGCACTGACTACATCGACATCTATCGCCTGTCACGCGTCGACCCGAACGTGCCGATCGAGGACACGGTGGGCGCGGTTGCGGAGATGATCGCGAAGGGGTACGTGCGCTTCATCGGATTGTCGGAGGCGGGAGCGGAAACCGTTCGGCGCGCGCACGCCGCGCATCCGATCTGCGACCTGCAGATCGAGTATTCGCTGTTCTCGCGCGGCATCGAGAGCGAGATTCTCCCGACCACGCGCGAGCTTGGCATCTCGATCACGGCGTACGGCGTGCTCGCGCGTGGCCTGTTGAGCGGACGCTGGGCGGGCATCCAGCCCGGGGTGCGCGACGGCCGCGCGAACTATCCGCGCTTCGCTGCTGAGAATCTCGAGCACAACCTGGCGCTCGTCGAAGCGCTGCGCGTGGTGGCGAGCGAGAAGGGTATTACCGTCGCGCAACTCGCGATCGCGTGGGTCGCCTCGCGCGGCCGCGACATCCTCCCGTTGGTCGGGTCGCGGCGTCGCGCACAGCTCGCCGAAGCGCTCGGCGCGCTCGATGTGTCACTCACGCCGGACGATCTCGCGCGCATCGAGCGTGCGGTACCGGCGAGCGCTGCGGCTGGCGACCGCTATCCCACGCCGCTCATGAAGCATCTCGACAGCGAGCGCAGCTCGAGCGCTGCGACGTAGCGTCAGCGCGGCGCGGCGAAGCTCCAGCCGATCGTCGCGCCGTGGCCATCGAGGCTTGGCGATATGGACGGGACGGCCGTGAGCAGCCAACGATTCGCGCGATTGTTCCTGCTGGTGACGTGGTTGTACCGGAAGACTTTGAGCCCTGTGAGTGTGCCGATCCCCGCGCCCATGATGACGTCGCTCGCCCAGTGTGCGTTCGTGTAGAGGCGCGCCACGCCGACCAGCGACGCGCCGCCGAACATCAGCGGCGCGACGTACCACGTGGACCTCGGCCACCAGCGATGCGTCTCGAGCGTGACGACCGTGGCCGTCGCGAAGGCGGCCGTCGCATGGCCGGAAGGAAACGACGAGCTCCCGCCGCTCTTGAAACCACCGCCGAAGCTGAAGTCGTCGGGATCGTTGACACCGGCGTGACTCGGCCGCTGGCGCCCGGCGAGCCCCTTGATCAGAAACGTCGCGCCGGCGCTGACGACGATTGCTTCGGTGCTGTGCAGTCCGAGGTCGGCGACGCGATCGAAGTGTCCGATCCGCCCGACGCCGTACATCGCGACCCCGGCGAGGAGGGTGCCGGGGCTACCGATGAAGTTGAAGGTCTTTGCGGCGCGCGCGGCCGAGCGATTGCGCTGCGCCGCGGGCTCGCGGATCTCGTTCGCGATCTGACTGTCGAAGGGGCGCAGCGCGGCCGCGCCGGCGATGAAGGCGCCGAACGTCCATGCATCCGAGCGCGTGAACAAAGACGGATGATGCGCGTGATCGACGGCGGAGTCGGCAAGGTTGCTCGTTTGAGCGTGTCCTGCCTGAACAACGGCGACGAGCGCTGTAACGATCACGAGCAGGTAACGGCCGCGGTGAAGTGTGCGCATGCTCGAGGCGTGGTTGTTATGTTGCGGACAGAAACTCATGTGAACCGACGGGCGTACTGCGGTCCTGAATGTAATCTCGCCCCTCGCATCGGTCTTTCGCCAACTCATGTAATCCGCACGTCAGCTACGCCATCTTAAGTTCTCGCGTGCATCCCTGGTAAGGTGCGCTCGAGCGATTGAGACCTGGACCCTGAGCACTTTCGCGCGGGCAGAACAGTGTGTGGTGTCTGCCGTGCTGGACTTCACCAACGGAAGATGCCGAGCACGCACGCGCCATCGCACACCGTACTCCGACGGCTGATTCTGGAGTGTCTTTTGCTCGGGGGCGCGCTGCTTCCAGCTCGCATCGTCGCGCAGGAGCCGGCTCGGGGTCCATCGACAGCGCCGCTCACGCTCGACGAGGCGATCGATGTCGCGCGTGCGTCCAACGCGCAACTGCCCGTTGCGCTGCTCGATTCCACAATTGCACAGGCAGAGCTTCGCGAAGCGCGGGCGAGCCGTTGGCCCAGAGTGTCGCTGGAGAGCAGCGCCAACTTCGGCGGCCCGCTCGCGTACACGACGTCACAGGGATTACTGCAGATCGTTGGAAGCGATACGCTCTACTCCGGCGGATTGCGGCGCGCTAATCTGCGCGCGGCTCGATATCGAGTGCAATTTGCGGGCGCGGGCTATCGCATTGCTCAAAGGGATGTGGATCTCGACGTACGACTGCGATTCGCAGAAGCTCTGCGGGCGGAGGAAGGAATTGCGATCCGTACGCAGGGAATCGAGCGCTTGCGCAGCTATCTCGCACACATCGAGGCACGGCAGGCCGCCGGGCAACCGGTCGGCAGCGATGTCCTGACGGCGCAGGTCCGCCTCGGTCGGGAAGAGGCAACACTCGCCGACAGCAGGCGAGCACTCGACGAAGCGCGCTTCGAGCTGAATGACCTCATGGGCCGTGATCCGCGATCACCACTCACTCTTGTGCAGCTGCCTACTCCTTCACCACCAGTTTCAGTCGCCGATTCGCCGTGGCTCGCATCGCCGGAAATGAGACGGGCAACGCTGAACAATCTGATTATCCAGGCTGGCTTCGCGTCCATACTCTCGGAACGCAGACCGCAACTCTCGATGTCCGCCAACCTCGGCGTCCTTCCCACATTCAGTTCCACCAATCCCGGCACCGGTCCCTTCAGCGGGAGCGGAATCGGTGGCGCGCTCACGTTGTCGCTCTCATGGCCTCTCCTGGACGCCGGCGTTTTTCGCTCTCGACTCGAGCGCGCAAATCTGCTGACGCAGCAGGCACGCGGCTCCGCGGCAGTCGTGCGACGGCAGTCGCAATTGTCATGGCAACTCGCCGATGTTCAGCGAACGCGAGGCTACGAACAGGTGCGGATTTGGGCCGGCAACGTGCCGCTTGCGCGCGACGCATCACTTCAAATGGAGAGCATGTATAACGGAGGAGCCGCCACTGCCCTGGAGGTGTTGGACGCCTATGCCGCGTGGGTTGATGCCAACGAGTCATACGCAGATGCCGTGCTGCATTTTCGTCAAGCCGAGGCCGCAGCGCTGCGCTGGGGCGCCCCGTGAGACATCCCGTTGCGCGGGTCTTCTGGTCGCTGTTGCCTGTCCTCGTGCTCACAGTCTGCTCGCGCGATAAGACATCTGGTGACGCGCCGGCCGCGACTGATGCGCAAGGCCAAGCAGCGGACAGCGGTGCAACGGTGTCGACTCCCGTTCATATGGCGCTCGTCAAGCGCGGAACTCTCGCCGTCACGGTGAGCGGGCCCGGTCGCACGGACGCGCTCGATGTTCAAAAAGTGCGAGCCCCGTTCGCTGGCACGCTTCAATCGTTGCGCGTCGTGATCGGAGACCGTGTGCAAGGAGGTGAGGAGATTGGCGCGGTGGTAAGCCAGACGAGTCAGGCGGCGCTCGCGGGAGCGCTGGTGATGCAGCGGGAGGCAAAGACGGCGACGCAGCGGAACGACGCAGAACGCGCCATCCAGCTCGCGAAACAGGGATTGGTGCAAACAGCGCTCCTCGCGCCGCGTGCCGGGGTAGTGATCTCACGGGGAGCAAGTCAGGGCGATCTGCTGAGTCCAGGAGACAGCATCATCAGCATTGCCAGCGCCAGCTCGATCGTATTCATCGCGCACATTACGCAGAGCGATCTGTCGCGCGTTCGTCCAGGACAGAAGGCGGTCGTCGATGCGCCAGGACGATCAGGCGGCGCGAGCGGCGTCGTGCATGGACTTCTGCCGGCCGATACGAGCACGCTGAGCGTGCCCGTACGCATTGACTTGCGTGCGACCGGTGCGGTCGTTCCGATCGGCTTGTTCGGGACCGCGCACATCGTCGTCGGCGAACAGACGACTGCATCCATCGTGCCGGCTGCAGCGATACTCCGGGATGATGTGAACGGCACTTCGCGAGTCGCCGTTGTCGATGGGGGTGGACGCGTGCACTGGACGCTCGTGAGCGTTGGCGTGCAGCAGGGAGACTCCGTCCAGATCGTGTCCCCACTGCTGGCGGCGGGCACGCGCGTGATCGTCTCCGGGCAGGTTGGACTTCCCGATTCCAGTCATGTTGTAGAAAGCGCAAAGGATTCGAGCGCGATCACTCCCGAGCGATCGACCCCGGTCGTTCCTTGAAGTTCATCACGTTGGCCCGGCAGCGTGCAGTCGCGATTTTCCTGCTTCTCGCGATTCTCGCCGCCGCGGGAGCATACGAAGCCGGCGCACTGCCTTCGTCAATCTTCCCGTCGGTCACCTTCCCGCAGGTGAAGGTGATCGCGGATGTCGGCGATGAGCCAGCAGCGCAAATGATGCCCACGGTCACGCGCGTCATCGAGGAGGCGATTCTTCGCGTGCCAGGAATCGTCGTCGTACGCTCGACGACGTCGCGTGGATCATCGGAGCTGTCTGCGGAATTTACGTGGAATACGGACATGCAAACGGCGCTCAACCGCGTTCAGGCCGAGACGCAACGGATTCGGCCCGATCTGCCGCCGCAGGCTCGCATAGACGTCGAGTGGATGAACACCGCGACCTTCCCGATTCAAGGCTATGCGCTTTCGTCCGCAACGCTGACCCAGGCACAGCTCTGGGACCTTGCGCAGTTCACGCTCAAGCCCGCACTCGTGCGCATTCCCGGCGTCGCACAAGTGCAGATCCAGGGCGGCCGACAGCGCGAATTTCAGGTGCACCTCAATCGCGCTGCCTTGATCGGTCGACATCTCGCGGTCTCCGACGTCGTGCAGGCGCTCTCCGCCAGCAACGATGTCGTTTCGACAGGACTTAGTGAGCAGAACCACGAGCTCTATCTCACTCTCGTCACTGGGCGCGTCAGCGGCCTGGACTCGCTCGCGCAGATCGCCGTTCCCGTTCCAGGAGGGACTCCAGCCACACTCGCTGACCTCGGGACGGTTCTCGTCGCCGACGCTGTCTCGTATATACGGACGAGCGCCAACGGTCACAGCGCGGTGCTTTTGAACATCGTACGCCAGCCATCGGCCAACACTGTAGCCATCGCCAACGGCATCGAGCGCCTCTTCAAGGAACAACCCGACCTGCTCCCCAGGGGGGTGGAATGGAGCAATTTTTATGATCAGGCGAAATTCGTCTCCGACTCGGTACGAGGTGCGCGTGATGCAATCATCATCGGGGTCGTACTTGCCGCCTTGGTGTTACTCCTCTTTCTGCGCAATTGGAGATTCACGCTGATTGCCGTGGCCGCGATTCCGATCACGGTGGCAGTGGTAGGGCTCGCGCTTGGCGTCGCGGGACAGACGATCAATCTCATGACGCTGGCCGGCATCGCGGCATCGCTCGGCCTCATCGCCGACGATGCGATCGTAGTGATCGAGAACATCGACACGCATCACAGAGAAGGCACGTCGCAGGATCCAACTGAGAGTGGTGCAGGCCAGCTGCGGCCTGCGCTCATCGGGTCGAGCCTTTCCACCATCGTGATTCTTCTGCCATTCGCCCTGCTCACGGGCGTGGTGGGAGCCTTTTTCAAGCCGCTCGCGCTGACCATGGCGCTGGCACTCGTCATTTCTTTCATCGTCGCCCTCATTGCCGTTCCGGTCGCCGTCAGCCTCCTGCGACGGAAGGACTCGAAGCGCAACCGCCCGGAAGCCTCTCTAGCCGGCGTCGTCGTCACGATGCCGGTGACGACCGCGATGTCTCGGCAGGCCACGATGACTTCGCCCGACGGCGAACGAATGTCGGAGGAAACTCCCACGCCGATCTGGGCGCAGGTGACGGGCGCGCTCTCGTCGGCAAGCGCGGGCGCGCGCCGAGGGTATAGAGCAGTTATCGACCAATTTCTTCGCAGCGGTGCGATTGCCGCCATCGTCACACTGGCGCTTCTGGCCACGACCTACGTCTTGTACAGACGCATCGGCACGGATTTTCTGCCCAGTATGGATGAGGGCTCGATCATCCTGGACTACTGGACTCCTCCCGGGACATCGCTCTCCGAAACCGATGAAATGCTGCGCGTAGCCGAGCGCGTGATCGACTCGGTCCCCGATGTCGAAAGCTATTCCCGTCGCACGGGCACGCAGCTTGGCTTCTTCATAACGGAGCCCAATCGCGGAGACTACGTGATCAAGCTCAAGCCGCTCAAGCAGCGCCGGGGAGTCGACGAGATCATCGATGAACTGCGAACGAAGATCGGAAACGTCGAACCTGCCATTCACACGGACTTCGGGCAGTTGCTCGAGGATAACATCGGTGATCTGACTGGTGGAACCCCGCAGCCGATCGACGTCAAGATATTCGGTGACGATCCCGCCCTACTCGCCCAAAAGGCCAATCAGGTCGCGAAGCTACTAGGCAAAGTGTCAGGGGTCGAAGATGTGTTCAACGGGATCACCATCGCGGGGCCAGCGCTTTCGGTACACGTCAATGCTGTGGCGGCCGCTCGCTTCGGCCTGAACACCCAGATGGTCGCGGCGGAGGTGGAGCCGGCGATCACCGGAAGTGTTGCGGGGCAGATCCGCGTCGGCGACCGCATGTACGACTTGCGCGTCTTCGCGCCGGCCGAAGGTCCACTTCCGGCGCTGAAGATCCGCGCCGCTGCGCCCTCGACGTCGCTCATTCCTCTTTCGTCGCTCGCTTCCATCTCGACGGGCGCGCCCGAAGCCGAGATCGACCGCGAGAATCTGAAAACGTATGTGGGTGTGACCGCACGACTCTCTGGACGCGACCTCGGCGGCGCCATGAATGACATCCGGTCACGCATTGCGCACGAGGTGCAGCTCCCGCCCGGCATGCACATCGATTACGGCGGACTCTATCAGCAGCAGCAGCAGTCCTTTCTCAGCCTGTTTTACGTACTGCTCTCAGGATTGCTCCTGGTCTCAGTCGTTGTGCTTTTCGAATTCGCAGACTGGCGTGCGCCTATCGTGACGTCGCTGTGCGCGGTGGCGGGATTGGCAGGCGTCTTGGCCGCGCTGTTGCTCACCGGGCAGACGCTCAACATATCGAGCTACGTGGGAGCGATCATGATGGTGGGAATCGTCGGCGAGAATGCGATCTTCGTCATCCACGAGGCCCAGCTTGCCCTCCGCGCCGGCCACACAGTGCGAGATTCGTGGGCCGAAGCAGCCGAGCGCCGCTTGAGGCCTGTCGCCATGACAATTCTCGCAACCGCATTTGCGTTGGCTCCGCTGGCCTTGGCAGTGGGGCAAGGCTCTCAACTGATGCAGCCGCTCGCGATCGCGGTGATCGGCGGCTTCGTGCTCTCCGGTCCGATCGTGCTGCTGGTGTTGCCGGGACTGTATTGCTTGCTGGATCCGCACGGAAAGCTCGGGAAAAGCTAGTCGGCCTCGCGGTGCCCTCGGCTCAAGTGGAACGCGGATGCTCCTCCCGGCTCTGCACAGGAAACGTGACGGCCACTCGTGTTCCGCGGTCAGCCCCCGGTTCGAGAACGATTTGCGCGCCATGCGCGTCCGCTATCCATCGGGCGATAGCGAGACCAAGTCCCGCGCCCGAAGTGGTTCCTCGCACGGACTCGGCGCGATAGAAGCGATCAAAGACGCGCCCGACGTCCGCTTCCGCGATTCCCACTCCGTCGTCGACTACCGAGAACGTCGCGCCTTCAGCGGCAACACGTACGGCGATCACCACCGATCCGCCACACTCGCTGAACTTGATGGCGTTGTCCAGCACGATCAGCGCGAGCTGGCGAAGGAGCGTTGGATCGCCCTCGATCACCGCCTCGTCAGCCTCTTCGACATGTAGCGTGACGCCGCGCCTTGCCGCGATCCACCCTGCGGTCGCCACACTCTCGAGCGCAATCTCATCGAGCTGTACACGTGCGGAGACTACGGCACGCTCACCTGCATCGGCACGTGCAAGCATGAAGAGGTCGTTGATGAGCAACGACAACCGCTCGACTTCACCACGAAGCTCGGTTAACGCGTGTTCGTAGGCCGCGGCCTCGCGCGGCTGTTCGAGCGTTACATCAACGCGGCTCCGGATCACGGCGACCGGCGTACGGAGCTCGTGCGCGGCGTCGGCAATGAAGCGGCGCATCTGCTCCATGGAGTGCTCGACGGGCACGATCGATTGTCTGGCGAGAATCCAACCGCCTGCGGCGACGAGGATCAATCCCAACGCTCCCAACCCACCGACCAAGGCTACCAGGGTGGAGTATCGGTCATCTGACAGATCCCGATCCACGACGGCCGCCGCCACAAAAGTCTTTCCCCCCCTCGTTACAAAGCGCTCCGCGTATGCCTGAAGTGTTTGGTCGTCAGTAGCTTCCCACCGATTCGTCGCGAACGAGTTCGCCGCCGCGTTCCGGGCGAGCGCACGGAGCGTGCTGTCCGCGTTCCCCGGCACGAGCGAGTTGCCTTCGAGATCGAACAGGTAGAGTTTGCGCCCCGGAAGCTGGAGCTTCCTGACCGCGTCGATCGACTCGCTAGTTGGCGACCGTCCGTCGGCCTCTCCATTGTTCGCCGCGTTCGCGACATCCAGCGTCGCTTCACGGAGGGAGGATTCGAGGTCGGCGGAGACGCCGTGCACCAATCCTGCGAACAGCAGAGCGCCGAGGGCGACCAACACCACTGCGAAGGTGCCAACGTACCAGGCGGTCAACCGGAGCCGGAGCCGCCGAAGCGATCGCGTCGCGGAGGAGGCCGGAGTCGCGCGGCGCACTGTCGGCTCGGCCGCGGAATTCACAGTCCGAACCGGTAACCCGCGCCGCGAACCGTATGGATGAGCCGGGGATCGAAGTCGTCGTCGATCTTGCGGCGGAGCCGGCGCACGAGCACCTCGAGCACGTTCGTAAACGGATCGTGATTCTCGTCCCACACGTGCGCCGTGATCGATGCGCGGTCGACGACGACGCCCACGTGCGTGACGAAGAATTCGAGCAGCGCGAACTCCTTCGCTGTGAGCCGGATGAGCGCACCGTCGCGCGAGACTGCGCGCGACGCGAGATCGACGTGCAGATTCGCGATCCGGTGCTCGGCCGGCGCGATCGCAGGCTGCCGTCGCGCGAGCGCGCGCACGCGCGCGACGAGCTCGCGGAATGCGAATGGCTTGATGAGGTAGTCGTCGGCGCCGGACTC
>JALYSW010000069.1 GCA_030854615.1 Gemmatimonadota bacterium | reverse complement strand
GCTGGCCGCGGTGCCAGCGCCGAAGCCCGTCGTGCCAGCGCGCGCGGCGCGCGCGACCTTCGAGCGCGAGGAAGGGCGCGTGCGCGTTTATCGCACGGCCTCGAACGTGCCGATTCTCGTGTTACGCCGCCCAGGCGCGCCGCTCGTGCAGCTCGGCGTGCACCTGGCCGGGGGCGCCACCGAGGAGCCAGCTGCGCACGCGGGGCTCACCTCGATGCTGACGCGCACCTCGGTGAAGGGAACGCGCACGCGCTCCGCGGCGCAGATCGCGGAGGATGGCGAGCTGCTCGGCGGATCGGTGAGCGGAGGTACGAGCGCGGAGAGCTTCAGCTGGGGGATCTCCGTACCCGCGCGCCACACCGGTGCGGCGCTCGAGCTGCTCGCGGATGTCGTGCAGCATCCCACGCTCGAGCCCTCGGCGCTCGACACGGAGCGTGCGCTCGCGATCGCGGATCTCGAGATGCTTCGCGACGACATGTATCGCTATCCACTTCGCCAGCTCAAGGCGGCTGCATTCGCGGAGCACCCGTACGGCGTGCCCGCGTCGGGCACCGAGGAGTCGCTTGCGACCATCGGCGCGAGCGACGTGCGCGCGTGGCATGGTGCGCGCGTGCTCGAGGGCGCGAGCGTCATCGCGATCGTGGGCGACGTGGATCCCGACGAGATGGCGGCGCTCGTGGCCGCCCGCTTCGACGAGCTGCGGTGGCGCGAGGCTGCGCGCCTCGAGGCGCCCGAGTGGCCCACCGCGCCGATCATGCGCGCCGAGTCGCGCGACAAGGCGCAGAGCGCGCTCGCCCTCGCCTTTCCGTCGCCGTCGCGTTCGGCCGACGCGCGCATCGCGGCGGAGCTCCTCGCCGGCGTGGCGAGCGGGCTTGGTGGGCGCTTCTTCGATCAGCTGCGCGATCGCCAGTCGCTCGCGTACACCGTGAGCGCGAACACGGCCGAGTGGCGGAACGCGGGGATGTTCATCTCGTACATCGCGACGGGGCCCGAGAAGGAAGAGATCGCGCGCGCGGGGCTGCTTGCGGAATTCGCGAAGCTGCGCGAGGAGCCGGTGACCGCAGCCGAGCTGACGCAGGCGCAGGAATACTCGATCGGGACGCACGCGATTTCATCGCAGAGTGGCGGTGCGCTCCTCGGTGAGCTGATCGATGCGTGGCTGTTCGGTCGCGGGCTCGGCGAGATCGACGAGCACGATGCACGAATCCGCCGGGTGACCGCGCGCGAGATGCAGGAGCTCGCGAACAGGTATTTCGACGAGACGAAACTGGTGCAGGCGGTAATTCGCGGTACCGGGCGAACCGTCTAGCTCTTACGCTTGTCGGTTTTTTGTCCGTTCCATTCCGTTTGTTGTCCGTATTCCCCGTTGTCGCTTCTCAGGCGCGAACCCGAGCTACGGCGCAGCATTCTCCGACAGCACCTTGATCGCGCGCGCGACCGTCGCCGCCGCGGGACGCACGCGACCGCCGGGGGCGCGCAGCCCGATCGGCGTGCCGTAGTCGCTCGCCTCGCGCACGATGACGCCTTTCACGGCGCGACGGTTCGTCGCCCATGCGATCGTTCCCCAGATCGCGCTCGCCTGCGCTTCCTCACCCTGCGCCATGGGGAAGCCCCCGGCCTCCAGCACCCAGTGCTCCTTCGGCTCGGGGTAGCTGTTGAGCCACGCGTCGGCGATGCGCATGCGCGCGTCGAGCGTGGCGGCGCCGCCGAGCCCGGGGAAGAGCGTAAAGCCGATCGCATCGACCGGCGACGCCGGAGCGGCGGCCCAGGCGTAGAGGGCCGAGTCGCGCGCGCCGAAGCCGCCGACGTGCGCGAGCACGCGCACCTTCGGGCTCGCCTGATGCGCAATGAGCGCCGCGTGCCTGAAGTACGAGATCCAGATTGCGATCGGTACGCGGCCGAGCGCGCGCGAGGCTGCGCCGTTCGGATCGATCGCTGGGACGATGAAGTCCGGATGGAGCGCGCGCACGATGCGCGCGAGATCCGCGGCGCGCGCCTCGAAGTACGCGGCCTGCTGCGCGGGCGCGGGCTTGCGCTCGCCCGAGAGGTCGAGCGCGACGAAGAGCTGGCGGTCGCCGCGTTGGTCGGCGAGCACGTGCGCGAGCGAATCGAGCGATGCGTTGCTCGTGCCCGCTGGCGTGAGGTAGACCGAGAGCGCCTGCGCGCCGACAGTGTCCGCGAGGTCGAGATCGCCAACGAGTGCCAGCGGCGGCGGTCCGCTCGAGAGCGTCGGAAAGATCTTGAGGCCGATCGCGAAGTCGCTGTCGGCGCGCTCAGTGAGGCGCTCGTTCGTGTACGCCGCGTAGCTGCGCACGGCGGTCGTGGCCGACGGCACTTCGAGTACGATGAACGTCCCCCAGATCGCCGCGAGCACCGCGACTGCGGTGCGCAGCACGGTGCCGGCGCCGCGGTGCCCCGGCGTCGGCGGCGCGACGATCGAGATGTGCAGATAGTAAGGGAGAAAGAGCGCGAGTGGGCTCGCGGTGTAGGCGAGCGAGCTTGCATCGGCGGCGGAGAGCATGAGGATCGGTGACGGTACCTCGTAGCCACGATAGATCGCGTAGCGCGCGATGGCGACGAGCGCGATGATCACATCGTAGGCGACGATCGGCGCACCGATCGGCGGCGCGACGGCGCCGCGCGACAGCGCGTACGCCGCCTGAATCGCGATGACGATCGTCGTCGCCGGCCACACCCACGCGAGCGTATAGAGCGCGCGCCCGGTGAGCACCGACGTGCCGACGAGCAGCACCGTGAGCGCGGGGAGGAGCAGCAGCCCGCAGAGCGCGCACAGAAACGCCATCGTACGCTGCGTCGACTGCAGCCGTGCGGCGCGACCGGAGGTCGTGAGATTCCAGATGATGACGAGCGCAGTGAGGACGAGATGCGCCGTGGCGAGCTGCGCCGGCGCGAGAAGCGTGTTCATCCTCGGCTGCGCGCCTCGCTGCGAATCTCCTTTGGCACGAGCCGACGCACGAAGACGTCGAGGGCCTTCTGCAGATCGCGCGTAGCGGGCGCGAGGATGTCGAGCAGGAGCATCTCGCGATCGGGGAGCGTGCGCAGCGTGATGTGGCACGCGTCGAGGAAGAGCACCGCGGCGACGCCGCCATCGGGGAGCTGGCGCACGACCGGCGCGCCGATGATCGAGAAGCCGGCCGCGCTTGCGGCGGCGATGAGGAGGCCGGTGAGCGCAGACGTGTCGCGCAGCGCAGGCGCCGGCACTCCGGCGAGGTCGGCGATGACGTGCGTGAAGGCTCCGCTACCAGCCGATGCTGCCACGCCCACTGCTAGAACATCGACAGCGCGAGGAACGATCGCAGCGAGTCGTTCGTCGACCGCAGCCGTCCGCTCAGCATCCGCACCACCGCCCACAGCACCTTGTACGCGAGCTCGCGGTTGAACTCGAGGAGCATCTCGAACTCCGAGCGCGAGATCGTCAGCACCGTGGTGCCGCCGTGCGAGATCGCGTCGGTCGAGCGCTCGCTTCGGTCGAACACCGCCATCTCGCCGAACATCGAGCCGCGCTTGAGCACCGCCAGCGCCTCCTCGCCCGCACCCGGAATCTCCCGGCTGATGCGCACGCCACCCTCCACGATGATGAACAGCCGGTTCCCCGGCTCACCCTCGTGGAAGATGTACTCCCCGGATTCGTAGCTCTTCGATTCGCACAGCTCCGCGATCTTCCCGAGCTCCTCTGCGGTGAGCGCGGTGAAGAGCGGCAGCGGTCGAAGAAGCTCCAGTGTGGCAGACATGTCTTATGGACGAGCGAGATGGGGTGGATGGTTCTATGTACGCGCCACGGGATGCGCTGGCAAGCAGCGGCGGTGCAGGCTTAACTTGGGGGCGTGCGCCGCCCACCGTTGCTCACCCTCCCCAATCTCCTCTCGGCCTCGCGCTTTCCTCTGGCCGCCGCGTTTCTGGCGACGGACGCGACGCCGGCGCGAGTCGCGCTCATCGGGGCGGCGTCGCTCACCGATGTGCTCGATGGATGGCTCGCGCGCCGCCAGCAAACCACCCGGCTCGGCGCCCTCCTCGATCCGATCGCCGACAAGACCTTCGTGCTGGTCGCGATCTCGGCGTTTCTGATCGCCGGCGAGCTCTCGACGCTCGACTACTTCATCATCCTCCTTCGCGACTTCGCGACGGCGATCGGATTCCTCGTCGCCTACCTGCTCAAGGGGCTCGACCCGAAGAACTTCAAGGCGCGACTGTCGGGGAAGGTGGTGACGGTGTTGCAGTTCGCCACCGTGCTCGCGCTGGTACTGCACTCGCCGCTCCTCCGCCCTCTGGTCTGGATGGTCGGAGCGGCGTCGGTGTGGGCGATCGTCGACTACACACTGCTGCTGAGCCGCCAGCGCGCGGCCGGATGACCGCAGCTTGCCGTGCACTCTTCGCGACTGTCGCGACAGTGCTCGTGGCCGCCTCGCCGGCGCGCGCGCAGACTCATGCACCGCGCGCGGAGCCCGAGCTTCGCCTCGACGCCATTCTCTCGCACACGAGCGTCCTCCAGGCCGCCCTCGGCGTCGACATCCCGATCTCGCCGGCCATTCACCTCGAGCTCGCCGCCGGCGCGGGACCATCGCTCGCCGCGCGTTCGGTGAACGGCGCGAACGTCAGTGCGCGCGGCGATGCCATCGTCCACTTCCTCATCGATCCGCAGCACCGGATGCGCTGGTCACCTTACGCTGGCGGCGGCATTGGCGCGCGCTACGATCGCGGCCCCGGTGACGACTGGCGCGCCGTCGCGATCATTGTGGCCGGCGTGAACGCGCCGAAGTGGAAACACGCGGTGCCGTTCATTGAGGCGGGGCTGGGCGGCGGCTTCCGGATCGGCGCGGGACTTCGACGCGGGCAATAGCGTCGCCCGGATAAACGAAGCCCCCACGCCTGAGCGGAGGGGCAGTGTTTCAAACTTCAGGTACTTTGGAGATCAGGCTGCGGTCGCTGCGTCGGCGGGCTCACTCTCGATTCGCGACTTCGGCGGCTGCGAGAAACGAAGGCCCAGCGTCCGGAGCTCGGTCAGCTCCTCCTTCGTCAACTCGTGATAGCGATCCCCAAGGTACGCCATTGTTTCGTTGAACCACTCTTCCTGGTGCTCTGGAGTCGCCTGCGGCACTCCGCACCGAATCACCTGCTGGAACATCTCATCTCGTGCTTGTTCGAACGGCGTTGGAACGCTCACTTCTTTGCGTCGGGTTCTAATGTTGTTGGCCATGCATCCTGTTGGGTGTGGAAGTCCTGCAAACATAACGGTTTTCGCTCTGTCTTTCCACTAAAATGAGCAGTATCACATGCGGTAAGTGCACCGGCAAAGCGCATCGTTCCAGCCACGGCTAGCTCACGCGCTGAACGAGCTCATCGATCAACTGCGTCAACGTGTCGGGTGACTCCTCGGGGACGAGTCGAGCCACCCCAGGCAACTTGACCAGCACGCTTCCCGGGATCGCTCCGTGGAGCCGCTCGCCCATGCCGCTGTCGAGCCACTGATCGGCCTCCCCCCAGACAATTGTCGTCGGCACCGCGATGGTCTTGAGCGCGAGGTCGGCGACGTCCTCTGTCCGCAGCGCCCTTGCGATCTCGAGGAGGTGGGTAACTCCCTCGGAACCCACGTACGGCGCCAGATACCGCGCCACGAGCCTCGCCGGCATGCGCTCCCGATCCGCCACGCTCCCCTCCAGCACCCGCCTGAGCAGCTGCGCGGCTCCAAGCATCCCCTGTGTCAGCCGGAAGGCAAAGCGCGCCGTCTCGCGCTGGACCACCTTCACGTCGCGTGCCGGGCACTCCTCGAAGCCCACGCTGTTGATCAGCATGAGCGCGCTCACGCGGGTCGGCCTCGTCACCGCGAGCCGCTGCGCCACACCACCCCCCGCGTCGATCCCGACCACCACCGCGCGAGGAATTCTCAGCGCCGTCAGCACCCGGTCGATGTGCTCGGCCTGCGCCGCGATCGAGTAGTCGCCGTCGAGCGGACGGTCCGACTCGCCGTAGCCGAGCAGGTCGAGGGCGAGCGCGGTGTGCCCCGATTCGGCAAGTCGCGGCGCGATCGCGCGCCACAGAAAGCTCGATGTCGGGAAGCCGTGGACGAGCACCACCGGGTGACCGCCGTGTCCGAATCGCTCGACGTGCAGGGCGCCGCCGCCGACCGGTATTCGGAGGATGTCCGCTTGGATGTGTGGCTCCGAATGCGTGGGTGAAAGAGGAAACTACAGCATCCGCGAGTTGCTTGCGCAACATCGGACTCCCGGTAGCTTTCGGGAATTCCAGAGCGACGCGCGGAACGGCCGTGTGTGGGGGCCGTGCACTACACGAGGCAGCAGCATGTCGGAATCAGAAGAAACGTACGACGACAAACGGGCGCGCAAGCTCGAGGCACTCTTGCGCGAGCTGGCCGCGCGCATCGGTGAGTTGGACACGCGCGGCGAGCTCCTTGGCTATGCCGGTGAGCTGACCAAGCGCATCGGAGACATTCGCAGCGAGCTGTTTCACTACGAAGTGCGCGCTACATACGACACGCCCGATATCGCGGAAAATCGCCGCATCGTGGATGACGCCCAAAAGAGAAGCGAGAGCCAATGGCAAACAAAGGAGTGGACGGCGGACGAGGACGACGACCCGGCGTGGTGACGAAGTCGCGCGGTAACTCCGCGCAGCGCTTCTACGTCGTGCTCGCGCTCGTCGTCGTCGCAGGCGCGCTGCTCATCGTTCGCGCCGCCCGCGCGCCGCGTGTGCGCGCGAACGTCACCACCGCGCCCATCACCCCCGCGACAGCCGAGGGCTACCTGCTCGGCAATCCGAACGCGCCGGTGCAGATCATGGAGTTCGCGGACTTCGAGTGTCCGGCGTGCGGCAATTTCTCCGTCATCACCGAGCCCGACGTCCGCGCGCGAATCGTGAATACGGGGCTCGCGAGTTATCGCTACTTCGACTTTCCGCTCCCGGTGCACAAGAACACGATGGCGGCATCGAATGCTGCCGCGTGCGCCGCGGATCAGGGAAAGTTCTGGGAGATGCACGACGCGCTCTTCCGCAATCAGCCCGAATGGAACGGCGAGGCCACGGAGAATCCGAAGAAGTTCTTCATGGGTTACGCGAAGGAGCTCAATCTCAACACGGACACCTTCGAGAAGTGCCTCGACGCGCAGACGCACCAACCGCGCATTCTCGCCAACCAGGCCGAGGGCGCGCGACGGAGGGTGCAGTCGACGCCGACATTCATTATCGGCACGCGCATGATCCCGGGCGCGATGAGCTACGACGTGTTCAAGGCGTACGTCGACAGCGCGACGAAGGAAGCGCCGGCGGCGAAGGCAGCGCCTGCGGTTCCAGCGACGCCGATGGCCGACACCGCAGCGAAGAAGACGATGCAGTGACGCGACGCCAGCTGGTGGTGCTGCTGGCGGTCGTTGGAGTCGGCATCGCGCTCTACCTGACGCTCTACAAGGTCGGCGTCATCGGTGTGCTGAGCTGCTCGATCGGCTCGTGCGAGACCGTGAACACGAGCAAGTGGTCCGTGCTCTTCGGGATCCCGATTGCGGCGTGGGGACTCGCGGCGTACGTCGCGCTCCTCGCGCTCGCGGTGGTGGGGAGCAGCGAGGCACGTGGGGCGAGCGTGCCGATTGCGAAGATGATCGTCGCCCTCGCGACGTGGAGTGTCCTCTGCTCCGCGTGGCTGACGTACCTCGAGCTCTTCGTGATCCACGCGATCTGCATCTGGTGCGTAACGTCGGCGGTGCTGTGGGTGGTGATTCTTGGCGTGGCGCTGACGGATCTTCGCGCGGTGAGTCGCGTCTGAACAGAACTAAGAACTACGATCACGAATGACACGAAAAAAGCACGAATCGAACCGATGCGCCGTTGAGATCACTGCCGTATTCGTGTCATTCGTGCCTTTTTCGTGTCATCCGTGTCATCCGCTTTAACGAACCGCTCTCCTAACCACCTGCTCTACCCACGCATCACGAACACGACCTTCTCCGAGCTCCCCGCATCCACCGCGCGATACACATCCGGCGCCTCGTCGAGCGACGCTTCGCGTGCCGGCATCGGCGGCGGGATCTCGCCCAGGTCGAATGCCTCGGCGATCGGCTCCAGCATCTCCGCGCACGCCTCCACGTCGTAAAGCAGCGAGTTCACCCCCACCAGCACGCCGCCGATTCGATAGAGATCGAGTAGCGGCAGGCTCACGTGCCCATCCTTCGGCGCGGCGATCGTGACGATGCGGCCGAAGTGCGCGATCGCGCCGACCGATGCGTCCACCCAATAGCCCGTCGTGTCGAAGATGAGATCCGCACCGCCCGCGAAGTGTTCGCGCACGTCGGATGCGAAGGCCGTCGCGTCGGTGAGCAGCACGAGCGGAGGGCCGCTGGAGCGCAGTGAGTCCGAGAGATCGGCCTCGCGCACGGCGGCGAGGAGCTGCGACGTTCCAAGCACGCGCGCGAGCGATATCGCTGCGCTCCCCACCGCCCCCACTCCGACGATGACGACTCGCCTGCCCTCCACCACCAGCCCGCCGCGCCGCAGCGCGTTCCACGCGGTGGTATAGGGCACTCCGCAGCTCGCCGCCTGCCCGAACGTCAGCGACACCGGCTTCAGCGTCAATCCGCTTACCGGCATCAGGAGATACTCCGCGTGCGCACCATCGTGGTTGAAGCCGAGCTCCGAGCCCGTTCCCCACACCTCGCGCCCGATCCACTCCTCGGGTCCGATCTCCACCACGCCGGCAAAGTCGCGTCCCGGCGTGCGCGGCACCGTCGTTTCGTGGAACCGTCCGAGCACGTTCTTCACGTCGCTCGGATTCATCCCCGCGGCGCGCACGCGCACGAGCGCCTCGCTCTCGCCTGGCACAGGCGTCGCGATCTCTTCGAGACGCAGCGCGTCGAGATTGCCTGTTCGATCGAATCGTAGAGCTCTCACAGCACCTGTGTCGAAGAGTTGGGCGGTCCAAGTGGAGAAATGAACAAAAAGTTGCAGTGCGGCGTTCATATGCCGTACGACACTTCCGCGGCCGATCCGCCGTATGGACGGCGCAGGCATTGAATGATACAATTGGTGTCGGTTGGAGGGCTTCCGTCGTTTAAACAGTAGGTCGGCGCGGGTTGGTACGCACCATGCCTCCTGAGTCAGGGCAGCCGCAAGCAACCGAACCGAACGAACTTCAGAACTGGAGCACAGCATGTTGGGTCAGCTGTTTCCTGAGCGAATATTTTCCAGAAAGCTCAATCCGTCCGCCGACAAGCGGCTCCGCCTCGCGCAGGCACGTGCCGAGGAGTCGATCGTGCAGGCACACGTCGAGAACGCGCTGATGTTCGTCGACAACCTCGCCGAGGATCTTCCATTCGATCGCGCGATCGAGACGTACGTGCGCGTGATGGGCATTCCGGAGCCGCTCGCCAGCACCGTCGTGACGCGCACGCTCGTCGTGCTCGGCGAAGACCTCGTGCCGTACCACCGCCGCGGCGCCGAGAGCGCACGTCCGGATGAGACGGTACGCCCGCCGCTGCGGCTCGACGACGCGTCCGACGCACGGGTTCGCACGATCCGCCGCGCCTAGCGCTCGCGGACGCGAATGTCCGGAATTCGCATCGAAGCTCTGAGCGCCTCGCCGAACATCAGCGAGGCGCTCGGCACGATGTTGATCGACGTCGTCGCGAACAACGGCTCGGTGAGCTTCATGCACCCGCTGGAGCCGGCGCGCGCGGCGGAGTTCTGGGCGGGATCACTCGCGGCCGCCGCGCGAGGTGAGCGGATCGTGCTTGGCGCGTTCGACGACGAGGCGGGCGGCGCGCTGGTGGCCACGGTGACGCTGCTGCTCGACACGCCGCAAAACCAGGCGCACCGCGGCGAGATCGCGAAGATGATGACGCGGCCTAGCCATCGCGGACGCGGAATCGCATCGGCGCTCATGCGCGAGGTCGAGCGTCTCGCGGTCGAGCACGGGCGCACCCTTCTCATGCTCGACACTGCGACGGTCGACGGCGCATCGAAGCTCTACGAGGCGCTCGAATTTACCTTCGCGGGCGAGATTCCGGACTACGCGCTGACTCCGATGGGGGAGCTGACGGGGACGAAGATCTACTGGAAGCGTATCGGGGCTGCGGCGTCTCGATGATCAATTCTCCAACGAGAACTCTCGCTCGTTCCCCCGGATTTGCATCGTCGGTGAATTACGATGTGTGCTGCTGGGCCGCAGGCGGGGCCGCAGGCGCAGCCTCGTTCGCGACGTCCACCGTGCAGCGCCACTGCCCATCGGCATCCTTTCGCCACAGCGAGTAGCCCTGCAGATGCAGCGTGAGGGGTTCCCCCTTCGGTCCTGGCACCGTCATCTCATCGGCGCCGCGCATGTACGCCATCTTCCCGTCCGGAGAAAATGTCGGCTTCTCGGATACCCAGTGAATCTTGAAGCCAGGCGTCTGCACGCTCGATGTGACGAACGCACGAATCGCCGCCTTGCCTTCGAGGGCGGGCTGACCCGGCTCCATGACGACCGCATCATCCGTCCAGTACGAAACGATCTTGTCGACGTCCTTGCCGGCGGCCGCCAAATTTGCCCATTCCGCATCGCGGCGGAGGAGCAGCGCAGACTCGGCGTTCGCGTCGAATGTCGCCGGCTTTGGCGCGCATGCACCGATCGACAACGTCAGTGCGAGGCCGACGAATGCGCGTGCGGATCGTAGTTCAAGCATCGTATCTCCCTGTTCGAGGCACCCGCGCGAGCTGCGTACTAACCCTCCAACGACTCGTACTGCTCCTTCAGCAACGCCACCACCGCCGGATCCGCCAGCGTCGTCGTATCGCCCAGCGCTCGTCCCTCCGCGACATCCCGCAGCAGCCGCCGCATGATCTTCCCCGAGCGCGTCTTCGGAAGATCCGCGCTGAAGATGATGTCGTCCGGCTTCGCGATCGCACCGATCTTCGTCGCGACGTGCTCACGCAGCTCCGCAAGCAGCTCCGGCGTCGCGCCAATTCCCTCGCGTAGCGTCACGAACGCCGCGATCGCCTGTCCCTTCAGATCGTGCGCCTTTCCCACCACCGCCGCCTCGGCCACGGCGTGATGATCGACGAGCGCCGACTCCACCTCCATCGTCCCGATGCGATGCCCTGCCACGTTGAGCACATCGTCGACGCGCCCTAAAATCCAGAAGTTGCCATCTGCATCACGCTTGGCGCCGTCGCCGGGAAAGTAGAGATCGGGACGGTCCTGCCACTTCGAGAAATACGTTCGCACGTAGCGCTCGTCGTCCCCCCAGATCGTGCGCAGCATCCCGGGCCATGGCTTCGTGATCGCGAGCAACCCGCCGCCCACCTGGATTGGCTTCGCGCCATCGTCGAGCAACTCCACGAAGATGCCCGGGAAGGCAACCGTCGCGCTGCCTGGCGTCGTCTCGGTGATGCCGGGGAGCGGCGAGATCATGATCGCGCCAGTCTCCGTCTGCCACCACGTGTCGACGATCGGGCACCGGTCGTGGCCGATGTGCTCGCGATACCACATCCATGCCTCGGGATTGATCGGCTCGCCCACGGAGCCGAGCAGTCGCAGTTTCGAGAGATCATGCTTGTCCGCGTGCTGCGCGCCCCACTTCATGAACGCGCGGATCGCGGTCGGCGCGGTGTAGAAGATCGTCACGCCGTATTTCTCGCACAGCTCCCAGAAGCGGTCCTTCGCGGGCCAGTCGGGCGCGCCCTCGAACATCATGCACGTCGCGCCGTTCGCGAGCGGACCATAGACGATGTACGAATGCCCCGTCACCCAGCCGACGTCGGCGGTGCACCAGTAGACGTCGCTCTCCTTCAGATCGAAGATCATCCTCGTGGTCACTGCGCACTGCGTGAGGTAGCCACCGGTGGTATGGACGATCCCCTTCGGCTTTCCCGTCGTACCCGACGTGTAGAGCGTGAACAGAATGTCCTCGGCGTTCATCGCCGTCGCGGGACGACTCGGCGACGCCTTGGTCATTAGCTCGTGCCACCATTTATCGCGCCCCGCCTTCATCGTCGCGGGCGTTCCGCCAATGGGATCCTCGGTGCGACGCACGACGATCACGTGCTCGATCATCGGCGTCTGCGCAACCGCATCGTCTGCATTCTTCTTCAGCGGCACCACCTGCCCGCGACGGAAGCCGCCATCCGCAGTGATCAACACCTTCGCCTGCGCATCGATGATGCGATCGCGCAGCGACTCCGCGGAGAAGCCCCCGAACACCACCGAGTGCACGGCGCCGATGCGCGCGCACGCGAGCATCGCGACGGCAGCCTCGGGGATCATCGGCAGATAGATCGCGACCCGGTCGCCCTTCTTCACGCCGAGCGTATCGAGCACGGATGCGAAGCGCGACACCTCGTCGAGCAGCTGTGCGTACGTCAGCGTGCGCGAATCGCCCGGCTCCCCCTCCCAGATGATCGCCGCCTTGTCGCGCCGCGCACCCTTTGCGTGCCGGTCGACGCAGTTCACCGATGCATTGAGCTCGCCATCCGCGAACCACTTCGCGCGCGGTGGCGTCCACTCGAGCACCTTCGTGAACGGCTTCGACCACTCGAGCTCCCGCGCACACTCGGCCCAGAAGCCCTCATAGTCCTTTGCGGCTCGAGCGTACACCTCGGGCGACGCTACGTTGGCCGCGCTGCGAAATGCACTCGGCGGCTCGAACTTGCGGTGCTCCTCGAGCAGTACATCTATGTCGGTCATGCGTCATCCATGTTGTAGTCGACGGGAATATCTTAGCGGGCGGCCGCACGGATGCCAGCCGTCCGATCAGATCTGCTCGTTGGCTCGCCTGCGGCGTGAGTGCTACACTTTCCTTCGTGATAGACTCTGCAGATCCCGTTTCGGAGCCCGAGTTCCAGCCGGACTACGATCCCGTCCACCGATTCTCCGCCTGGCTGGAGCGCGAGGGGAAAGCGGAGGCGACCGTCGACGCCTATCACGCGGATGTCGCCGACCTCGTGCGCGCCTTCACCCCGCGCCCCACGTTGGAGCTGATGCCAACGGAGTTGAGCGACTATTTGCAGGCTCGCGCGACCTTCGAAGGATGGTCGGTGCCCACCGTGCGACGGCATCTCCAGGCCATCAAGTCGTATTATCGGTATCTCGTGATCGAGGAACAGATACGCGCGCCGGGGCCCGCAGAGCTGCTCGCCGAGCCGGTGCCGGAGCCGCGCGCGCCGCATATCATCGACCCCTCGGATGTCGCGGCGATCTTCGGCTATCTCGAATCGCGCGCCGCGAAGGATCCGGCAGCGGCGATGGATCTCGCACTCTACGGCATCGCCTATCACGGCGCCCTCCTCATCTCCGAGGCGATCGGCCTCACGCTCGATGCCGTGCGCGGCGGTCCGGCGGTGATCAAGCTCGATGTCATCGGACGTCGCGGCGAGGAGAGTCAGGTCACGCTCGAAGGCGACGCGGCGAAGTGGATGGGCGCGTGGCTCGCCGTGCGTCCCGCGCCTGCGCGCGCGGATCATGCTCCCTTCGTCTTCATCCATCCGCGCACCCGACTGCACACATCGCGTCAGCGCGCGTGGGATCGGCTCAAGCGCCTCGCGAAGGCTGCGGGGCTCGACGAGGATGTCGCCGACCGCATCACGCCGCACACTCTCAGACACTCGTACGCCGCGCATCTCGCCGCGCGCGCCCGCGACGTCGCGGCACTGCGGGCCGCGCTGCGCCAGCGCTCACCGCGCCACGCGAGCAAGTACCTCGCGCGTCCCCAGCCGGACACCGGCGCATGATCACCACGCGCGATCTCAGTCGCCGCTTCGGCGGGCGCACCGCAGTGAGCGACGTGACTCTCTCGCTCGACGCCGGCGACTGTCTCGCCCTTTTCGGCCCGAACGGCGCAGGAAAGACAACACTCCTCCGCATGCTCGCCGGCTTGCTAAGACCCACGGAAGGCTCCGGCTCCGTCGCCGGCATCGCCCTTCCCGGCGGCGCCGCGCTCCGCGGCGCGATCGGCTACATCTCGCACGCGAGCATGCTCTACGGCGCGCTCACAGCGCGCGAGAACGTCGAGCTCGCCGCAAAGCTCTTCGGCGTCCCGGATGCCCGCGCGCAATCGTTGCGCGCGCTCGAGCGCATGGAGCTCTCCGCGCGTGCTGAAACTCCGGTGCGGCTGCTGAGTCGTGGGATGCAGCAGCGCGTCTCGATCGCGCGCGCGACGGTGCACGATCCGCGCGTCGTGCTGCTCGACGAGCCCTTCACCGGTCTCGACGACTCGGGCAGTGCAGCGCTGGCGGCGCACCTCGCCTCGCTCCGCGCCTCAGGCCGCACGATGGTGCTCGTCACGCACCAGATCGCCGAGGGACTCTCGCTCGCGACGCACGCCGCAATCATGCGCGACGGTGTACTCGTTCGGTTGGAGAAGGGTGACACGCTCGATCCATCGACGTATCTCGCCGTCTATCGCGAGCACGTGACACATGGCGCCTAGCGTTCTCTCCGCCGCGCTCCTCATCGCGCGCAAGGACCTCGAGATCGAGTTCCGTACGCGCACCGCGTTCTTCTCCGCCGCGGTGTTCGCGCTCCTCGGCATCGTCATCTTCTACTTCGCGTGGGATCCTACAGCGGTCTCGGCGGTCGATCTGGCGCCCGGCGTGCTCTGGGGGATCTTCACGTTCTCGGGACTGCTCGGGCTGCAGCGATCCTTCGGCATCGAGCAAGCCGACCGCGCCATCGACGCCCTCCTCGGCGCACCGATTGCC
>JALYSW010000066.1 GCA_030854615.1 Gemmatimonadota bacterium | reverse complement strand
CAGCCGTACCCGCTACGAACAGGATCGTGAGCAGGGTCATCGCGACGACGAACCAGCGACCGTTGTCCTCCACTTGCGCAGCGCCGCGATCTGCCGCCGGTACCTGCTCGACCCCCGCTTCGCTCGCCTCGCTCATCGCCTCGCTCATCGCATCGCTCATCGCATCGCCCCTCGGTCGAATGTGTTCGTCTCAAAACCAGCAGCGTACCAGCTGGCGCGGCGCACGCCGCCGACTCGCTGTTCAGGTGCCGAATGCCCACAGGCGCGATAGCCACACCCAGTCCATTCCGTAGAACAACCCCATGACGATAAGGAAAAATATTCCGGTGGCTAGCGTGCCGCGCATAGAGAAGTTGTGCAGGCCGGCCGTTCCGCCGGTCAGCGACAACGGCACCGGAAGGCGAACGCGTGCGTCGTCACCGAACAGGAGGGAGCCCAGCGCGATGACGATGAACAGGCCGCCGGCCAGTACTGCCAGGCACGCCGCGAGTCCCAGCACGGCCAGCATGGGGCCGGCGGCGGCGAAGTTGAACGTCGTGCCGGGAATCGACGTCACGATCGGGTCACGGCGCGGTACGCCATACAAGATTCCCGCCTCCATCATTGCCATCACCACGATGCCCATGCCGCCGGCGTACAGGTAGGGCTGAAGCCGGGCAAGTCGGTCCAGCACCCACTCCTTCTGAAAGAAGAGGCGGATGACATAGTAGAGAAGGCCCATGAAGGTGAGTGTCGTACCGAGAGCCACGCAGGCGTGGAAGTGGCCGACCACGGCAAGCGTGTTGTGGCGCAACGTGTTGAGCTGCATCTGGCCCATGATGACGCCCGTGATGCCACACAAGAAGCCGAACAGGATGATGCTGAACATCGTGGCGGAAAAGGCGGGATCGTGCCACGGCGCGCTCCGAAACCAACCGAACCAGCTGCCGTCGTCCAGTCCCCGTTTGCGCCGCCCAGCTTCGAGGCCGGCCGGGATCGCGAATGCGTGGATCAGGCTGGCGAAAACGGCACCGTACACGGCGTAGGAGGTGTTCCACATCCGCCAGCTTGACGAGACGGTCGGATCGGCCATCAGGTGGTGCGCGGCGCCCATGTTGATGAAAAACAGGTAGAGGATGAAGGCGCCACGCGAGACCTTCTCGCTCACGACTTCTGCCCCGGCAAGGACGTGGGTAAGGAAGTACCAGACCGTGATCATCGAGATCAGGTTGATCTGCTGCGTACCGTGGCCGATGATCCAGTACATCTGCCGATACCAGGCGGCGTCGATGTGGTCGACGATGCCAACTCGCCACAGGAACGTCGGCACGTAGGCGATCAGTCCGCCCACGAGCGACTCGACCGCAATGATTCCCGTCACGAAAGCGCCGAAGGTGACTAGCGGAAGAGTGCGGCCAGGGTGCTCGCGCTTCTCCTGCCAGATGCAGAAGAAGAAGGGCAGCGCAGCCACCACGGTGCCGAGGATGAACGTGATCGCCCCGAGGTAGAACAGGGGCGCGGACTTGAGCGGCGGGTATGAGGTGAGCAGCGGCTGCTGATCGGGGAATTTGGTGGTCCAGATCGCGTACTCGATGAGGACAGCCGATGCCGCCATTATGCTCCATCCCGTCCACACCATCCTGGGCGCCGGGAGTTTTCGGCCCAGGACGACGGGGCCCCCCAGATACAGGACGGCCACCTCCATGAACACCATCCAGAAGATCAGGAGGTTCCAGGCGTGCAGGCTCAGGTACTTGTAGAAATCCGCGGGTTGGAGAAGACCAACGGCTTCCCAGCGGGTGAGGGCGACGAGCAGAGCGGCGATCCCGCCTATGATCAACGCCACCACCGCCGTGAGGCCGAAGACCTTGATGGCAACCTCCGCCGAGCGATGGATCCGCAGATGCGTCGCCTGGCAGGTTCGGAAGCCGTCCTGGTCGTAGGATGCGTGCAGGAGGCCACGCGCCATGGTGCTAGTCCTCTCTTACTTGATGATGATCTGGCCGTGCATGGTCCGGTGGCCAACCCCGCAGAACTCGTTGCACTCGACGTCGTAGGTGCCGGGGTACGTGAAGCGCATCGGGAGGATCCACTCGTAGCCAGGAAGTACTTGCAGGCTGAACTGCTCGATGAGCTTCTTCTCGCGGTGCACTCCAAAGCCGTGCTGGACGTCGAAACTGCCCAAGTGGACGCGATACTCCTTCCCCGCCTGCAGCACCACGGGCAGACCGACCCACATCCACTGCTGCGCCCCGACGAAGACATCCTCACCCGCCGGAACCAGCCCCTCTGGCGTGTGACGGCCTTCCTTCATGGAGCCGAACACCTTGGCCATGTAGGCTTCGCGTCCTATCCGGAGTGTCTCGCCAGCAGGGTTTTCATGCGCCAAGCGCGCCCAGCCGACCATCCAGGCAAACAGGATAAACGCGGTCAAAAGGCTGAGTTTCATCCACAGGCGCTCTTGCCCGCTGATGGGATCATTCCACCAAGCGCCTTGTGGAGACTCCAACGGAGAGCCCATGTCAGCCTCCCTTGATGGAGAGGAGGTCCGTAAGGCCCCACACTACGTAGGAGAGGAAGAAGAACACGATCGCGACGAGGGCAAGCACCCATATGCTGTCGAACAACTTCTGTTGCCAGGGGATCTCTTCCTCGGACGTTTCAGTGCCGTTCATTAAGGCCTCTAGGCGTTTGGCCCGGGTCCAACTCTGGCCCACTCATCGGCGGGCGCGGGTTCAGTGCGGCGTCTCGCGAACAATTCGGAAGTGAATTCATAATCTTATGATATATTGCCGTCAATAGGGCACGGCATGTTGTCAACCATCAATAGAAATGTCCCCCGAATTACGTCAATAGAAATGTCCCTGTGGGTGAGGTGATGAATTCAGGTGATGCCGGTGGGTGGCGGTTCGATCTCGGCGATCACCGTTGAGGCGTGGACCGTGGCTCGAGCAACGCGTCGCGCGCGTTGCTCGAGGGCGCGTGCGACCCAGCGTCCCAGTTGCTGGCGCCACGGTGCCATCGATGAGTTCACGCACGAGCACTTTGCTCTTCGCCGGCACGCGCGCGCGCGGCACGCCATGCGGACGTGTCAGGAATTTTGTGTGTGAAGCAGATGGGTGAACCTCAGGCGTGATCCGTTGTCTATGGTGTCGATTGTGGTGTCGATTCACCCCGTTTTCCCGCCTCCCTCGCCCTCAAGCCCGCCGGACAAATCGCGCGGATTGTCTATGTAATCCGTGATTTTGCCGGACTTGAGTGCGATACGTTAGCGGACTGATAAGCGTGAGGTCCGAGGTTCAACTGCTCGCTGGCCCATACAGCACAACTTCGCGCCACGTGAGCATTTACGATGCTTCGTGGCGCGTTGTGCATCTACTTCTGCGCTTGTTGCTCTCCGTTCGTGCTCTCCATTACCTCTTCGGAGAGCACCATTCGGCGCTCCAACGCCCGCTTCATCGTGCCCTGATCGGCCTCGATGGAGCACGCCAGCAACGTCGTCGTCGACTTCCAACCGCCCAGCGCCGCGATGTCTGAAATCGGTTCGTCCTTGAGTTCCGACGCGAACTCTCGACGGAGTGCGTGGAAGCCCCACCGCTGATCGTGCTCGAGCGCGTCTCATCGCTATATTTCGCGCCAAACTTGAATGTGCTCTTCCGGCCACTCCAGTCGTACGCGTATTCGAAGTTTACCCCAGCGCCGATGTCCCGTCCCTTCGTCCGGCCATCGTTGGTGCCGTATCCAGTCCGTGCAAAATTATTCGGATCGGACGCAGCCGCCTGCATGGCGGGCGTCCGGTATTGAAAAAGTACCAGCTTTGCTGGGTAGTTCCTCATATTTGACGGCGTAGTCGACACTCCACGGGCCAGTCTTGTGTGCACTTCCCGCGGACGCTCTCCAGAGCTGCACTGAAGGAGTGCGGTTAAAGGTCTCGCGCGTCACCGTCACTCGTGTCCCAATGCCGCGCGGTCCGTTCGCGGCGGAATCGCCGAGGATCGAGTGATTCGCCGTGTCCGCGTTCGACGCCTGTCCGCTCGCGACGTCGGTCACGTGTCGGCGCTTGAAATTGTGGAACAGGCTGTAGAGACCGCGGACGAAGACGGACGAATGGTCGCCGAACCGATAGTGGACCTCTCCACTCGCACTGTACCGGGAGCGATAGGAGTCATTGTCGCGTTGGCTCCAATCGACCGGCGACTGGGCAACTACCACACGTCCCCGCACTTTCCTGTCTCCGCGCCGGTCGCGAGATTCGAAGTGCTGGCGCACGACCGTCGCGTGGCGGCGTGGGAGTGACCGATACGCATCGCGGTCAGGCATCGCGATTTCCATTGACCTTGAGTTGTCCCGTGGACTCAGTTCACCACATCGCCCTCGTGGTCGCTATCGCCGGCGGCGCGTGCGTACTGGCGCTGATCTATTTCAACGCCAGCGTCAACGCGCATGCGGATAGAGAAGATGCCGTCGTGTCTGTACCGGGAGCGCTTGCAGGGATCGAGGAGCTGGGCCGCGCCATCGCGGCTGCCGCTGGTCAGCCCGCGATCCCCGGCAACACGCTCACGCTATTTCAAAACGGTGAGGAAATCTTTCCCGCCATGCTCGAATGTATCGCGCGTGCGGAATCGACCGTTCACTTCGTCAGCTACGTATTTCGAGCTGGTGTGATTCCGGGCGCATTCGCCGATGCGTTCTCGAGCGCGGCGCAGCGCGGGGTCGAGGTGCGCATTGTCATCGATCGAGATGGAGCGAAGAGCGCATCTCCCAAACTCCTCGCGCAAATGCGCGGGGCGGGCTGCGACGTGCAATGGTTTCGGCCAGCGCGGTGGTATGACTGGGAGGAATACAATCGTCGCACACATCGCCGCCTCCTCATCGTCGATGGCGACGTGGGATTCACGGGCGGCGTTGGCATCGCTGATGAGTGGAGCGGCGCCGGTGATTCACCGTGCCACTGGCGCGATACGCAGGCGCGTATTCTGGGGCCCGCGGTTGCCTCGCTGGAGCGCGTTCGTCGACAGCTGGAGCGACGCGACGGGCGAGCTACTCCTCGAGGCGGACTATTTCCCGCCCCTTGCCTTCCAGGGCAATACGACGATTTGCATTGTGCAGAGCAATCCAGCGAATGCAACGAGCACAGCCCAGCGCGCCGTCGCCGCGCTCATCGCCAGTGCGCGCCGATCGCTCGCCATCACCAATGCTTACTTCGTCCCGACGCCGGCATTTATCGGAGCCCTCTGCGATGCGAGCGCCCGTGGAGTCGAGGTCCGCATTCTGATGCCAGGCCTATTTCACAATAAGCCGATTGTACAGACGGCGAGCCGCCACACGTGGCGTCGGTTGCTCGAGGGCGGCGTACGACTCTTCGAGCACCAACGCACCATGGTCCATTCGAAGGTCATCGCCATAGATGACACGATGCTCTGCGTGGGCTCGATCAACTTCGATCCGCGCTCGTTTGCGCTGAACGCCGAGTGCGCCGCGATTGCGTTCGATGCAATCCTCGCGCGCGCCGGCGCGGAGCAGTTCGACCGCGACTTGCAGTCGAGCCGAGAGGTCCTCGCCGCGGATCTCGATCGACTCTCGCTGCTAGCTCGCATGTCCAGTCGAGCGGCGTATTGGTTTCGGGCGCAGCTGTAACACCCTGCGCGCGACGGATGGAATTAGCCGCGCTTCCCTCGCCATGTATCCTCCGGCATATCGAGGCACGGAGCGATCCACGCCGACTTGTCGTCGATCATGACGTAGTGCCGCGACGCATCCCCCGAAATCCCGCCCGAGCTCACTCTCATTGCGACGGGGTCCGAGATATCACTGACATTCGGCGCGCACAAGCAGCTTTCAGGAGCAGGGATCCGAAGCCGCGTGATGTCGATGCCGTCCTGGGAATTGTTCGAGGCGCAGACCAGCGAGTATCGCGACTCCGTGCCTCCGGCGGCGGCGATCGCACGCGTGAGCGTGGAGCCGGTATCGCCCTTTGGATGGGAGCGGTGCGTCGGGTTTGCGGGGGCCATCATCGGCGTGGGCCACTTCGGCGCGTCGAACGACGAAGTGCGCAGCATGATGAGTCGCGCGCTCTGGTCGACGGATGCGGCGCTCGCGGGCATTCTCGGATTCACGAAACGCGGAGAGTGCCTGAGGATCGACCCGTGGGTGCCGACGGTGTGGCACGACTTTGCGATCGAGTATCGCTACGGATCCCGCATCCAGCGCATGCGCTGCGTAAACCGGGTGTGTCAGTCGTGGGTGGTGAGTGTTGCGGCTGATGGTCAGCAAGCCGACGATGGAGCCTTGAAACTCGCTGACGACGGCGCCAGCCACGAAGTCGGCGTAAGACGAGAAGTGGCCGATGTGCGCGATAACGGTCTGCTCGAGCACGCGCTCTGCCTGCGATTTGAGATTTCGGCGACTTTCGTGCGCTCGCGACCCATGCGCCGCGTCTGCCGTCAGGCCCGGCGGCTGCTCGGCTCGCGAGGCGGCTGTGCGCGTCTGAAGCTGCGAACGAGTAACCTTTGCGTTGACTTGGATTGATTGATCCTACAATCGGCTGACGCATTCGTTCGTCGCGAACAGCCAGTGAGGCGTACTCTCCATGAACAGATTTGATCCACGAGCCTATTGGGAAAACCGACACCTTCGAGGCTATGGTCCCGAGAGCGTCGGATATGCGGGACTCGGGGTGCCCTACAATACCTGGATGTACCGCGTGCGGGGCCGCGTCGTCGCACGTGCCCTTCGCAAGGCAGGCATCGCCTTGCCCACGCGCGAAATTTTCGACGTCGGTTCCGGGACGGGATTTTACATTGACTTGTGGAGCACGCTCGGCGCCCGGTCGATCACGGGCAGCGATTTCTCAGCGTTCGCCGTCGAAGCACTGCGCGCGAAGTTTCCCGATCGACGTGTCATCGCGCTCGATATCACGAGCAGCACGTTACCCGCCGACCTAGGCCAGTTCGACATCGTCTCCGCCTTCGATATTCTCTACCATATTGTCGACGACACGTCCTATCGCCGGGCCATCGCCAACATTCGGTCGCTCGTCCGACCCGGCGGCTACTTTATTTTCTCCGAAAACTTCCTATCTCAGGAACGCGAGTCCGGCATCCATCAGATTAGCAGAACCTACGCCGAAATTGACGCAATGCTCACTGCGAACGAGTTTGACGTTGTCTTGCGCGCGCCCGTGTTCGTAGTGATGAACCGGCCGCTCAAATCGTCAAACGCATTGCTGGCACTGACCTGGCGATCGATCGTGCGTATCACCCGTCTGACCCACAGACCGTACCTCGGCGGCTGGCTCGGCGCGCTTCTATATCCGGTCGATCTCCTGTGCTCTCGATTCATGTCCACCGGCCCATCGACGGAGATGATGATCTGTCGGTTGCGTGTGTAAGCGAGCGCAACGCATGCTCGCGACCCGCTCCCTCCCGCGCCTCTCCAACCCGCGAGCCAGGGACGAGGCTCATTCATCCGCCCTTGCGCCGGCGGGAATGAAAGCCCAGGGCGAATGAACCTACTCCGAGGCGCGGTAGCATGGAGCTGTCCGGCGTGGCCACTTCGCCGCCGGCACAATATTGATACTCTACGGAGGCGGAAGCGGGAAAAGTCCCGTATGCGCGACCTTCGCGAATATGGCAACGCGATTCGGTCGAAGGACAAATGCCTGGTGCCTGTAGCGCCCTCGAGCGGCGCGACGTAGCGTATTGGCTGGGTGAGCCGTGCGCACCTGCAGCATCCTCTTGACGTTCGTCCCCAACGCGTCGGTGAATGATGATCGCTCTTCGTTGGCCGCCCCGTTTTGCCTCCCTTCGCGCGCTCACGACACGGGCGTCAAGTCTGGCATATACAGCACTTCTGTGTGCGGGAGCTGTTGGCGCGCAGGGCGCGCACGCCGATAGCGCATCGCGAACACGGAAACAGTCCGCCGCCGTTCGACGCGCCGCAACAGTTGCCTCGTCCCGGTCGCTTTCCCGTGATCCCGTCTATACACCGCTCTGGATGTATAAGGGGACATGAGATCTGACGAGCGCGACTCCCACACGGGAACGTGCTGTCATCGCGAATGACTGCGCCCGGATCGGGAAGTATTTCATCTGCCAGCAGGCGGTAAACGACACGATGAGCGGCCTCATAATCTTCCTGCCGCAAGCGAAGAGGGGTGTGTATGCGACGCAGGGTGTGAATGCCGAGGGATTCGCGCTCGGACGGGGTACGCTCGTTATCGATGGCGATCATTGGACGTACGGAAGTGTTGAGAAGGTGGGTGACACGACGACCTACCATCGCACGACCAACGTCTTCACCGGACGCGATCGGATCCACTTCCAAAGCGCCCGGTCAGGGGACGGCGTCACGTGGACGGCGGGAGCGGACGGCGATGAGATCCGGCGTGCGGCGCCGAGACCGTGAGTGGCTCACGGTGATCTATCTCCTTCTCGTCTTCGTACTGTTCGGAATGATCATGGCGCTCCTGCGCCGGCCCCCGCGCGCCAAGGTGACTCCTTCTCGGCGTGGGCGTCGCGGTCGCCATCGGAGCCTATGTCGAGTGGGAAAACCTGGCGCCCCGAGTCGCCTCAGCGGTCTCCAAGGAGCCGACGGGAACGCACCGATGATCCTGAGGTCGATTATGGATCGGCGAAGGTAGAGCGAGGGACTGCGCGGCCTCCACGATCTCCCTGCGTCTTCGACGCTCCCCGGCGCCGACTCAGGGTAGATCGGTTTCGCGCGGAGGTCGCGCATCGCCCCGGGATGTGCCCGCCGAGATTGTTCTGCACTGTGGGAGATCAATCGGGCTCAATGACGCACTCACGTGCGCGGGGCGAGCGGCGTCCGATACTGCGCGCATTCCGGTGATGAGTCTATTCCCGCTATTGTCGTGGAGTAGCTCCACCACAATGCGAGGGCCTGCGCATCGCAAAACTCGGCGGGATGCGTAGGGATCACAGCGATGTCGCCGACGCGGGTGGAGTCGAGGTAGCGGATCTTCTAGCGCGGCCTCCTTGCTGCTGCTCATTAAATGCCGGGCAGCAAGTGCGAAGTCGCTTCTTGCCCCATCCGATTGAACCGCGCCAGGAAAGAGCGTCGCTGGGCTGGGGCTTCTAGACATACGCGTTCCGACTCGTTCGACGGGCCGCCCCACTGTCCTCACGTTGTCGACGTCTGAGTGCAGCACGGGCGTATTTCCGACGCCATCGCGGGCAAGGTTGACCTGCACGCCGCACAATAAACTCCGGTTTTCTTTTTGAAACGCAGCTCCGCATCTGCGACACCTACGATCCCGGCTAGCTGCGGCCGTGCTCGACGTTTGCCGCTTTCGCCGCCGAGCTAAGAATTGCGGGAAGTTGAGCTAGCGGAACTCGTTGCGAACGATGCGCAGCCATTCGCCGCGAAACGTTCGGGCGGACCCTCTCGCCGGAGTGAGCCGACAGCTCGATCCCATCGGCCACTCCTGTTCCATGCGCCGGAGTTCTGCGGATAGCTCGGCTTGGCCTTTCGCACTTGCGCCGCTTCCCCAATGCTGGGATGGTCATCGTAGGTGCACATCTGCCGCTAACCTGTCGTGCGGTGTGCATCGCCCGAAAGCACGAGCGCGCCCTGAGCACGGATGTGCCCGCTCGTGGACATTCCTTGCTCGCGGAGGCACTCTAGCGTTTCGACAAACCCGCCTCTACCTCGGGGCAATGCTTACGTTGCGGGCGTGCAGGCCCAGCGCGCCGACGAATCCGTCCCAATGGGCACGAGTCCGAGGCAGCGATTTGTGGCGCGTCTCTCTATCGGAGGTTCATGCCCTCATCAGCCACTCGTTTAAAGCGATTGCTATTCGGGCTGCCCCTCGCCAGCGAGCGCCTGGAGCACGAACGACTCAACAAGAGAACAGCGCTGGCGGTGCTTTCATCCGACGCGATCTCGTCGGTCGCATATGCTACCGATCAGATTCTCTTTGTACTGGCGGTGCTGGGTTCATCGGCCGTGGGGTACGTCTTTCCCATCTCGGCCGTCATCGTCGGCCTGCTTGTATTGGTGGGATTGTCCTACCGCCAAACCATCTTCGCGTATCCGAATGGTGGTGGTTCTTACACAGTGGCGAAGGACAATTTAGGAACCGGTGCGGGTTTGGTGGCGGCAGCTGCCTTACTCACCGACTACGTCCTGACGGTAGCCGTGTCCGTCTCCAGCGGCATTCTCGCCATCACATCGGCCTATCCGTCCCTTGCACCCCACGCTGTGCTGCTCGCCACGCTCTCTATCGGATTGCTCCTTGTCGTAAATCTGCGAGGCGTACGCGAATCGGGGGCAGCCTTTAGCCTCCCGACGTATGCATTCATTGTCATGATGGTGGCGCTCATTGTCATGGGACTATTCCGAGCCTGGACCGGTCATGGGTTAGCGCCGGTCCTCGGAGCACCGCTCGTCGATTCGGTCTCTGTGCATCATTCCTCATCGGGTGCGAAAGGCTCTCCATACGTTGGCTTCGCGCTGACATATCTCCTCCTGCGCAGCTTCGCCGAAGGGTGCGCAGCCATGACGGGCACCGAAGCGATTTCCAACGGAGTGCCGGCCTTCAAGACACCGGCGCCAAAGAACGCGGCCGCGACCTTGAGTTGGATGGTCGGCATACTCGCGGCTTTCTTCCTGGGAGTGAGCTGGTTGGCGCAGCACTACGCTGTGGTGCCCACAGCTGATGAGACTGTGCTCTCGCAGCTCGGACATCACATACTGGGCGGCGGCATCCTCTACTACCTCCTGCAGTACTCGACGTTCACCGTCCTCGTGCTGGCCGCCAACACATGCTTCGCGGACTTCCCACGACTGGCAAGTATCTTGGCGAAGGACAAATACCTGCCGCGACAGCTCGCCGCTCGCGGGGACCGGCTCGCGTTCTCCAATGGAATCGTCACGCTTGCGTTCGTGGCCATTGTCATCGTGTGGCTCTTCCACGCGCAGACGAACGCACTGGTGCCCCTCTACGCCATCGGCGTGTTTGTGTGCTTCACGCTCTCGCAAGCGGGAATGGTCGTGCATTGGTTTCGCGCTCGGAGTTCCGGATGGCGCTGGAAGGCGACACTCAATGGGCTCGGTGCTGTTGCCACGGCCATCGTCTCGGTGATTCAGGTGGTCACCAAGTTCACGACGGGCGCGTGGGTTGTCGTGTTGCTCATTCCGGTCATCATCTGGGTACTGAGCACGATCCACTCGCACTACGATCGCTTCACCGAGGACGTCAGGTTTACCGGCCAGTCACCGCTCATGTTCCTCCATCACTCTGTAGTCGTGCCGGTGAATGGGATCACGAACGCGAGTGCAGGGGCACTCATGTACGCCACCACGATCTCAGAGGACGTCCGTGCCCTCTTCGTGGAGCTCGATCCAGAGTTGACATTGGAGTTTGTGAACGCGTGGAAGGCCTGGGACATTGGGGTCGATCTCGTGATTCTGCCCTCACCGTATCGCTCCGTCGTGCGCCCGATCGTTCGGTACGTGGAGTCGCTGATCGTGGCGGGCGACGCCGACCTCGTGAGTGTCGTCGTCGCCGAAGTCGTCACGCGGAAATGGTGGGAGCTCCTGCTCCACAACCAGACCGCATTCTATCTCCGAACGGCTTTCTTGTTCAAGGCAAACGTCGTGACGATTGCGGTGCCCTTTCACCTCGGCCGGGCGGCCCGACTTCGCGACCTCTTTAATCGGGACGAGTATCTTGACAGCTCCACACGAGAGTCCGCCGCAGTTGCGGCCGCGCTATCCCCACCTCGCGTGATCAAAGCCGAAGGAGACTAATGTCACGCGCGGACGCTTCGCTTGGTCGAGACCGCGAACGAGAGCGAC
>JALYSW010000052.1 GCA_030854615.1 Gemmatimonadota bacterium | reverse complement strand
GCCTGATAAGCGTGAGGCACGCCGCGTTGCGCGCATGCGATATCCGCGACTCTGATACAGTCTCTCCGCGACAGCTCAATCTCCTGATCCGCGTGGGCAATTTCCTCGTATCGCAGCTCGCTGCGCCGAAGAAAAACGTAACTTCTACGGTACCCACCATGGTACCCAAACTTGCGCCATTTCCCTCCGCGATATGCCGCATTATTCCGCGTCTTCATGGGGAGCTCGCGAATCTCCCTCTGGCGGGTCTTCCCTCATAATGCCGGGGTCGCGGGTTCGAGTCCCGCCCCTGCTACTCGTTAAGTCATTTTCTGAGAACGCCTTATTGGCTAGCGCTGATGGGGCGTTTGTCATTTCGGTCGTCGCTGTACCACCGAATGTACCAAGGGTCTGTTTCATTTCGCGGCGCTCTGAGAATCTTGCAGAGCTGCGACGATGTGCCATTCCTGGAGCTCACTGGCGGATGGCTTGAATCGAGAATAGACCCTGACGACCAATACGAATTCAGTGCGCCGATGCGCATGCGACTCGATGAAGTGATTTCCGGAGTGAAGACAGATCTGAGAATCAAAGTGTATGGGGATAGCCTTCCGCTCCTGCAGGAGAAGGCGCAGGTGATTGCGCAGATCGTGCCGAGGGTGCCGGGTGCTGCAGACGCGTCAGTCGGCGTCAGCGCGGGAGCCCTGCAGCTCGAGGTGGTCTTGGACCGCACGGCGATCGCTCGATACGGACTCAAATGTGGCGGACGTGCGAGAGGTTGTCGAAACAGGCATCGGGGAAATGACTGCGACGGAAGTCTTGAACGGCCGGCGTCGGATCCCTGCCGTGGTGCGCCTTGATGCACCGTATCGATCTACGCCAGAGGCGGTTGGTCAGACGCTTGTCCGTACCCCCGCCGGCGGGACCGTGGCGCTCTCGCAGTTCGCCAGAGTCAGTGTGGTCGATGGGTCGGAAGTGATCAATCACGAGGGCGGGCAGCGTTACGTCGTCGTGCAGTCCAACGTGCGCAGGCGTGATTTCGGAGGCTTCGTTACCGACGTCAAACGCGCCGTCGCCGCGCAGGTGTCCTTACCCTCACGAGATGGCGGGACGTGCGTCGGATTCAAACTGGATACGCTCGAATCCGGGTCTGGACGTCGCCTACACATCGTCGGCTATACCGACCAAGCTCCCCGGGAAGATAAAATCCTGATCGAGCGTACGCCGTGACAAAGGCGGCTGTGCAGAGCACCTCGGCGGAAGGCGCACCGTCGCCCGACTTAGTCGAAGCTCAGTTTCGAGCTCGGCTCGTGCGGCGCGGTCGGCGGGTACACCCGAAATCTAGTCCGTCCGGAGTGACGTTTTGACATCGTTGGGAGCTTGGCCCAAACTCCGGGGATCGGAGCCAGAGAGGACCAAGTCATGCGGACCAGCCGATTCACGAACGAGCAGATCGTCCAGGCACTGCGCCAAGCCGAGGGCGGCACGCCGGTGGTGGACATCTGCCGAAAGCTCCAAGTCACGGAGACAACGTTCTACCGATGGAAGAAAAAGTTCACGGGGTTGGACGTCAGCGATCTGCGCGAGTTGCGACAATTGCGTGAAGAGAATCGGAAGCTCAAAGGCCTGGTCGCCGACTTGAGCTTGGACAAGACGATTCTGCGCGAGGCGCTCAGAAAAAAATGGTGAGCCCGGCTTCGAGGCGTGAGTTGGTGGACTGGGCCAAAGATGGCTTCCAACTCTCCGAGCGCCGGGCATGCCGCGCCGTGTCGGTCGGCCGATCGATGATCCGCTACGCGAGCATCAAAACGCCCGACGCGCCATTGCGCGCGCGCCTACACGAGCTCGCGCGCGATCGCCTCACGTTCGGGTACCCACGGTTGCACGTGCTGCTCAGGCGTGAAGGGTGGGCCGTCAATCGCAAGCGGGTGTACCGGCTCTATCGGGAAGAGGGATTGTCGCTCACGCGGAAGCGGCCCCGTCGTCGCAAGGCCGCCATGGTCAGACCCGTGCGAGCGACGACCGTCGCCGCGAATCAGCGGTGGGCTATGGACTTCATGCACGACGTACTGGCCTCAGGACAGAAGATCCGCGTCTTCACGCTCGTCGACGTCCACACGCGTGAATGCTTGACGTTGCGAGCGCAGCGGAGCTTCCGCGGGGAAGACGTCGCCTCCATTCTGAGCGAGGTCGGGAAAACCCGTGCCGCACTGCCGGACGTGATTCAAGTGGACAACGGAACCGAGTTCACCTCAACGGCGCTCGACCACTGGGCGTATTGGAATCGCGTGCAGCTGGACTTCAGTCGGCCAGCAAAACCCGTGGACAATTGCATCGTCGAAGCCTTCAATGGCAGCGTGAGACGTGAGTGCTTAACGCAACATTGGTTTGCCTCGCTCACCGAGGCCCAGCTCCTGCTCCGCGAGTGGCAGGAGGACTACAACACCGTCCGTCCGCACCAGAGCTTAGCGAATGAACCACCAGCCACATATGCGAAGACTGCAGCGGGCGGACGCTTCACCCCGAGCCCCATTCGATTGAAAAACTAGCACTCGATGTGGATCAGATTCGGGTGTACCCGCCGGTCGGACGCTATCGTACATCACGCTGGGCTATAATGTGGGAGAAGGTGCTGCTGCGATCATCGTGGGAGCACTCGCCGGCAGTGTCGCGCTGGTCGGCTTTGGAATCGACAGTCTAATCGAAGTCACCTCGAGTGTCGCAGCGCTCTGGCGCCTGCGCGCCGATTTCGATCCAGATCGACGAGAGCGCGTCGAGCGCCTCTCGTTGCGAGCGATCGGCGCTTGCTTCTTAGCGTTGAGCGCGTATCTCGTCATCGATTCCGGGTTCACGCTCTGGAGGCACGAGGCACCACGTCAAACACTCACCGGCATGGTGATCGCAGCGCTATCCGTAGTGATCATGCCGATCCTGGCTCGTGCGAAGCGTAAAGTCGCAGCCGGGCTCGGCAGTCGCGCGCTTCGCACGGATGCGATGCAGACGAACTTGTGCATGTATCTCTCAGCGATTGTCCTCTGCGGTCTCGCGCTGAACGCGCTCTTCGGCTGGTGGTGGGCAGATGCTGTTGCTGCGCTCCTAATGACACCGATTGTGGTAAGAGAGGGACTTGAGGGCCTGCGCGACAACAAAGTCTGCGACGCGTGCCGGTTGCTTTGATTCGGTTGTGAAAAACCACTTCCACCTTTAGAAGGCCGACGTTCGTCGGCAGTCATCTCGAGCATTCGATAAAACATGCAGCCTGTCGATTCCTTTGGCGATTTCAAGAGCGTGGCGGAGCTCGAGGCGCTGAACGCTCGCGTGCAAGAAGAAAATCGGTTCGTCGACGTACTTCGCGCCGAGCTCGCGCGAACGGTGATCGGGCAACGGGCGTTGATCGACGGCCTCCTGATCGGTCTGCTCGGCGACGGTCACGTGTTGGTGGAGGGAGTACCGGGACTTGCGAAGACCCTCGCCGTGCGGACGCTCGCGTCCGCAGTGAGCTGTCGGTTCCAACGCGTGCAGTTCACTCCCGACTTGTTGCCGTCCGATCTGGTCGGCTCGATGGTGTATAATCAGGCGACCGGAGAGTTCGTCGTCCAACGGGGACCGATCTTCGCGAATATAGTCCTCGCGGATGAGATCAACCGCGCGCCAGCCAAGGTCCAGAGCGCATTGCTCGAGGCAATGCAGGAGCATCAGGTGACGATCGGCGGTGCATCGTATCCGCTCGAAGAACCGTTTCTCGTACTCGCCACGCAGAACCCGATAGATCAGGAAGGAACGTATCCGCTGCCCGAAGCTCAGGTCGACCGCTTCATGTTGAAGCTCGTGGTGACGTACCCCGACCGCGTCGAGGAGAGCGAGATGTTGGCGCACATGAGCTCGCGGCCCGACCTCACCGTGCATCCGATCATCGATGCAGCCCATGTGCTGCGGGCGCGGGACGTCGTCGACAATATCTACGTCGATCGGCGCGCCAGAGAGTACGCGCTCGACGTGGTGCGTGCCACGCGCGACCCAGTCGCCGCAGGTCGGCCGGAGCTCGCGCCGCTCATAGCCTATGGCGCGAGCCCACGGGCGGCGGTTGCCCTGGTTCGGGCGGCTAAGGCGCATGCTTTCCTCGACGGTCGAGGCTACGTGACGCCCGCTGACATCAAGGCACTCGGTGCAGCCGTTCTCCGTCATCGGGTTCTGCTTACGTACGAAGCCGACGCGGAAAATGTCACCTCCGATACCGTGGTCGCGAGGATTTTCGACACCGTTCCGGTGCCGTGAGAATCTCATGAGCCGCATCTCGCATGCCCCAAGTGCGCCAGTCTCCGGAAGCGCTCGCCCCACGCTGGCCGACGTGTTGCACCGGGTGCGGCTGCTCGATCTTCGGAGCCGTCATGTCATCACCGAAACTCTCGCCGGTGAATACTCGAGTGCCTTTCGAGGGCGCGGCGTCGACTTCGCGGACGTGCGCGAGTATACGCCAGGCGACGACGTTCGGACCATCGATTGGAGAGTCACGGCGCGGGCCGGCGCGGTCTTCGTGCGGCGCTACGTCGAGGAACGCGAGCTCACGGTGCTCTTCCTGATCGACCTGAGCGCATCCGAGGTGTTTGGCAGCCGAGTGCGGACGAAGTCGGAGCTGGCGGCGGAATTGAGCGCGGTGCTCGCGATGACTGCCGTTCGCAATAACGACCGCGTGGGCACGGTGCTCTTCACCGATCGCGTGGAGCATTTCCTTCCCCCCAGGAAGGGACGGCGTCACGCACTTCGCTTCCTTCGCGAGCTGCTTTCGTTTCAGGCTGGTAGCCGGCGCACTGATTTGCGCCCGGCGCTTGCGTTCGCGAATCGCGTGCTCCGCCGACGGGCCGTGGTCTTCATCATCTCGGACTGGATGGCGACTGGTCACGAGCGCGAGCTTGCGGCGACAGCGAGGCTGCACGATACAATCGCCGCGCAGCTCGTTGACCCGCGCGAACGCGAGCTGCCGAACGTCGGACTCATGACGCTTCGCGACCCGGAGAACGGCAGCTGGCGGGTAATCGACACGTCGGACCGCGCTGTTCGAGAGCAGCTGCAACGGCGGGCGACGGAGTTCGATGTGGCGCTCGAGCGGTCGCTGCGGCAACAGGGCATTGACTTCCTTCACCTTGCGACGAACGAGCAGTACATCACGCCGCTTCGCTCGCTCTTTCGCCGGCGCGAGCACGCTGGCCGACGGTGATTTCAATGCGCAGGATTCGAACGCGCGGAATGGACGTGGCGTTTGTGCTCAGTGCCGCGATGTTCCCGTCAGCGAGCTTCGCGCAAACACTCGTCGTCAAAGCGAGTTCCGTGCGTGCCGCCGTTGGTGAACCAATCACCGTTCGCATGGAGGCACGACTTGGCGTGAGGGCGCGTCTGCTGGAGCAGACGCCCCATGCTCTTGATTCCCTGCCCGACGGTGTCAGTGTGGTTTCTGTCGATAGCTTGTCGCGCTCGTCGGAAGGCGTCTTCGCCGGCCGGATGCGCCTGGTCTTCTTTCGACCTGGATCGACCAGCGTCCCCTCGCTGGCGCTTGCGTACGTCCCTGCAACGGGAGCACCGGCCGACACGCTGCGTAGCCTGCCAGTTGCGATCGACATTGTGGGGTCGCTCCCGCCCGGGAACCAAGCGCTGCGTGACATCAAGGACCTCGTTCCTCTGGAGAACCACCGCCTCACGCCGGGCGTTCGTGCCCTCGCGCTGCTGGCGGTCGCACTTTTCATTGTGTTTGTGGGTTTTCGGCGCATCCGACGTCGCGGCGCGAAGGCAGTGCCGATCACAGGTCCGCGTGACCATGCTCGAAACTCGTACGAAATTGCGTGCGCCCGTTTGGCCGAAGTCGATGCTGAGCGCTGGCCTGCCCGCGGCGCGGTCATCCAACACTACGAGCAAGTGGCGGGGGTGCTGCGCCTCTATCTCGAAGACGCGTTCGCCGTTTGCGCGACAGAACTCACGACATCAGAATTAGTTGACGCCCTCCCGCCTGACCTGCGAGTTGACGGGCAAGAGAAGGAGTGTCAAACGCTGCTCAATGAAGCGGATCTCGTGAAGTTCGCTCGACTCCGTCCCGACGAATCGGCAGCGCGCATCTTTCTGGCCGCGGCAGTGCGACTGCTCGATCGATGGCACCATGCGGCACAGCACATGTCCGTGTCTGCGAGCGCTTCCGAGGACGTGCGCGCCAGCGCAGACGAACAACGCTGATGCAATTCGCCAACCCGATTGTCCTCGCGCTGCTGCCACTCGCTGCCGGCTTGTTCTGGGTGTTTCGTCCGAAGGCGACTCGTGCGCCAGCGGCGTTCATCTCGTTCCCGCCACTTGCCTTCTTCCGGCTCGACGCCGGCCGCGGCGCCCGATGGCGCGCGATTCCCCCAGTGCTTCGCGCGAGTGCGCTTGCGCTGATGATTCTGGCGCTCGCGCGACCGCGGAGCGCAGGCGACGCAACGAACCTCCCGGTGCACGGTCGTAACATCATCTGCATGCTCGACGTCTCGAGTAGCATGAGCTCCGTCGACGCCGCTCCTGACAGTCGGCTCGAAGTTGCCAGTGCGGCGCTAGCGCGATTCGTCGAGCACCGTCACGGTGATTTTATCGGGCTGGTCGTTTTCGCCAACGGAGCGTTCACGCAGGTGCCGCTCACCCCCGACAGGGATGTACTGCTCGACATGCTGTCACAAGTAGGCAATGGCATGCTGCCGGACGGTACCGCGATTGGAACCGGCTTGGCGATGGGTGAAGAACACCTCAAAGACCTTCCGCGGGGGAGCGGTGTAATCGTGCTCTTCACCGACGGCGGGAACAACACAGGCTCTCCAGATCCAATCAAGGCCGCCGAGATCGCTCGCGCACTCGCCATCCGTGTCTACACGATCGGAGTCATCCCGTCGCTGTCCACTCGCGAGGAAGATGTGTTGCAGCGGATTGCCTCGATCACGGGGGGCCGTTTCTACAGAGCCACCGACCCGGCCGCGCTAGCCGGCATCATGGACGCGATCGACCGAGTCGAGAAGACGCAACGATATCTCCCCGAGGTCCTCATGTACCGCGAGTACTATGTGTTCCTGCTCATCCCGGCAACCGTGCTACTCCTGCTGGAGCTCGTGCTTCGCATCGCTTGGCTCAGGCGCCTCCCGTGACGTCAGTGTGGTCCGTGACGTTTGCCTCGCCATGTTATCTCGTTCTGCTAGGGATGCTGCTACCTCTCATGGCGCTGATGCTTCATCGCGGGAATCTCCGGCGCGATTTCGCGATGTCCGTCATCGGTGATGCAACGCTTCTCGAGCTGTCCTCGTCACTTCCGGGAAAACGTCGGCACCTACTAGTACAATCCCTCGATCTGGCGGCTCTCATGTTTCTGCTGCTGGCCCTCGCTCGCCCGCAAAGCCTTGCGCCGCGCGCGATAGTGAAGACCTCTGCGCGTGACATCGTGTTCCTGCTTGATCTTTCGCGCTCCATGAACGCGCAGGACGTAGGGTCGTCGCGCCTCGTTGCCGGCAAGAACGCGGCGATCACGATTGCGCGCAGCTTTCACGGCGACCGCGTGGGCATCGTGGTATTTGGCGGGAGTGCCTTCCTCCAGCTGCCGCCCACCCTGGACCACTCCGCCTTTGAGCAATTCATCGAGGCGGCGAGCACGCAGGACATTCCAGATCCCTCGACGAACATCGGGGCAGCGATGACCATTGTCGCGACACTCTTCGAGCGCGGTGCGTCGTCCGGCGGACGCACGGCGGTACTGCTCTCCGATGGAGAGGATATGAAGGGAGATCTGGATGACCTCACCGCGCGGATTGACCGACTGGCACAGGACAGCGTTCGAGTATTCGCGATAGGGATCGGGACGGTTGCAGGTGCAGAGATCCCGGAGCGCGATTCTACCGGAGTGCTGACTGTGCACCGCGACACATCCGGGACCGCCGTCGTCTCGCGACTCCAGGAACCCTTGCTTCGAAAGGCGAGCGAGGGAACTGGCGGTCGCTATATCCACTGGGATGGAACCGCATCGGTAAGACCGCTGATTACCGATCTTTCGCCGGTCGCTCGACATCAGGAAAGCTCGCGAACGTCGCAGTCAGCGACTGACCACTTTCAGCTGCCGCTAGCCTTGGCGCTTATCGCGCTGGCGATGGAAATGTTCGCGGCCGTTTACCGTCGGCGGAGCTACGCGTGATACCGGAATGAGAATCGTTGCGCTCCGTCTCACCGTGCTGGCGACAGTGCTCGCGCCATTTGGCGTGTCGGTTCCGTTGGCTGCGCAGAATGCGCAATCGCATGAGGATGCGGCGGAATCGGCGTACCGCAACGGGCAATACCGGGCGGCATATGATCAGTTTCGCGCTCTGGCAAGAACGATCGTCGGTGCCAAGCGGCCAGATGCGTTGCCTCCAGTCGATTATGATAGCGGGTTGTCCCTGTATCGACTCGCAGAGTACGAGAAGGCAATTCCGATGTTCCGCAGTGCGCTGTCCGGAAGCGTGGCGCTACAGGAACTGTGTTATTACAACCTCGGCAACACCTACATGCGGCTTGCGGGGATGGCGGCTGACCGCCGCGGATCGTTGCGCGCGGCAGTCGACTCGTACGAAGCAGCGCTTCTCCTCGACGCACGTGACAGTGATGCGCGGTGGAACCTCGAGATCGCATTGCGTCAGCTGTCGGCGCAGGACGTGCGCGCCGGGAATCGAGGATTGCACAAGGCGGCGTGGGCGAGCGGCAACCTTACGAAATCCGGCTACGCGGGCGCTCCAGAAACAGGTGCTGGTGCTGCGCCGGGCGCGGGTTTGGGCGCTAATCAAAGTGAGCACACTGAAGAGGAGATAACGGAGCTCACGGCGCGACAGCTACTAAAGGCCGAGCAGAGCGCAGCGACCCCGACGGAGGTGAGCCACGTGCACCCAGTCACTCGCAGGCTCGTTCACGCGAACGATTGGTGACGAAGCTGTAGCTGGTTGTTCAATGAACGATTCGCGTACGCTGTTGTGAGTGCCTTGTGCCATGGGGATAAGCGCTAGCCCAGACAACTACTCAGGCCATTCGTTCCATACAGACGCCGAGTGGCTCTGGCCGAAACAAGGACGACGGCTGACTTGGCGAAGCGCGCGATTTAGCGCGATCCATCGCTTTGATGGTGTACCAAATGGTGTCCGACGACGCGGCACTACGACGCCGCACCACGCCGCGCTACGCATCGTCTTCGCTGCTAGAGTCCCGATGCAGCGGGGAAGGGAACTCACTCATAATGCCGGGGTCGCGGATTCGAGTCCCGCCCCTGCTATTACATATGAGTCAATCACTTAACTGTGGTTGGCTCATGTTGTTTCGATAGTGTGGTAAGGGTGTTGGTACTGGCAGCCGCGGCTTCACATCCTGCATCGCGCAGGCACACCCAGCGCCTCGTCAACGAGATGGTCGCGCGATTTCTCGACGAGATCTGTCGGCTTTGGCGTTCGGCCTCCATGTTCGATCTCATCCGGTGGCTCGCCGAATCCTTCGCAGGAGCTGTGATGAACTTGTGGAGTACACGGTCCCTCCTTGGCGCATGTGCGCTCGCGATTCTGGTCGCGAGATGCAGCAGTGACAGCACGGCACCCAAGTCATCCGATTTGGCGACCTAGTACGACTCGCTGTTTGAGCATCTGGATCCGCCGGGACAGTTGAACCCGTTGCTGGATCTGCGTGCGAATATGCTTAGCAACATCGAGCTTGCAACGGCGTTCGGAGCGATACCGCGCGCGGTTTCGGTGACGACCGCTTCCGGTACCGAGCACTGGCACGGCATCGAGTTCGTGGTGAATCCGAATGGAACACAATTCGAATTCGATCACATCCTGATTGTCTACCGCGAGACCGAGGCGCACACAGCCTTGATGGTGCACTTTGGGAGCGACGGTTCCCCGACACTCGCCATTCTGGAAGTCGCAGATACGATGGTGTCGGTGCCGTATACACTTTTGGGGAGCTCAGGCGCGAACTCCAGCGCGACGGCTGCGCGACTCCTCCGACGCTCGCCAACCCGGCTATCGGACCTTATTTGCTCGGGAGCTGTGCCACGGCGACGTTCACCACTTCGATCTCGGAGCACCCGGACGCTATACCAGGGCTCGATCCCGCACTGACGACCATCGAGTTCGGCCCCACGGTGTTCGCGGGCGAGCTCTTTACCTCGGGTTTCGGCGACTCTCCGCGGAGAATCAGAGGGCGATGATGCCTCGTGTGCGCGAAGTACTCGCGCATTCTCGAGCTACACCTCGAGGCGTGTGCTTCGCCAGCTGTGAACATGCAGGGAATTCTGATTTTCGACAGGCAAGGGAACGGCTAGCGCGCTGCTCTCCAGTAGTCTCTTTCCTTCATTTGCGGACGAGTGCGTGCATTGCGATAGGCCCCGGTAGCTTGCCTCATTCACATCGTCACCTGGCCTTCTCGCAAGAGGGGATTACGCACATAGGCACAAGATGACAGCTCGCGCGATGCGCCCTCGAATCACCCGCCGCCCGCGTGGCCTCGCGTCGCACGTCGTGCTCCTGACGGGCGTTTCCGCCGCTGCGGTCGCCGCATGCGCGAAAGTCGGCGAAGATGTGTTCAACCACGAATCCGCACCGTTCGACGAGCCGATTCGCGAATGGGTACTCGCCCATCAGTCTTCGCTGGCGCGCAGCGTTTTCCTTCTGGCGACGCACGCCGGTTCGCCCAAGGTAGTCATCCCGAGTACTGCGGTGGTTGCCGCGTGGCTCTGGCGCCGCCAAGGACTTCCCATCGCCGCCGCCGTTGTCGTGGCCCCGGCCGTAGCCTCGGCGGCCTTTCTCCTGCCGAAGCGGATCTACGCTCGCGAACGCCCCGCGGGCGGCGCGCGATTGCACGAGTTGACCTACTCGTTTCCAAGCGGCCATGCCACTGCATCCGCGGCCATTTTCGGTGCACTTGGCTATGTGCTCTGGCGCGAGAACATGCTGAGTCCTGCGGTGGCGCTCCCGCTCGCAACGCTGCCGACGCTCCTCATCGGCTCGAGCCGGGTCTATCTCGATGTCCATTGGGCGACCGACGTGCTCGGAGGATGGAGTGTTGGTGCGCTCGTCGCGATGATGAGCGCATTGGTCTACGACCGAGTGCGTACGAATACGCGGAAAGCTGGGCCCACATGGTGACCGCAGCGCAGGCCGCGCAATATGCGTCCGCGTTTGGGGCCGAGCGTTTCGAGTTGCACCAATCACCAGCGCTCGACATCGCGCGCATCAACTCGCACCCGAATCGTGGTTTTCCCGGATCTTCTCGTCGCGTGTCCGCTTTTCTCTGTCCGCCGCGCTAGTCATTACATAGCCCTCATCCCCTCTCCTTCACCTGGAGTGTCACATGCGCATTAGCCTGCAGCAGAATTCTTTGGCTAGGCTCGCTCGGTCGCGAGGAATCGCCGCAATGATGGCGGTCGTGGCTCTGGCCGCGTGCGACCAGCCGACGCAACCCAGCGCGCTGCAACCACCGGCGCCGTCGAGCTCGAAAGTCGACGCGGGATCAGCCACCGTGACTGTATTTGCATCAGGATTGAACAATCCACGCGGCCTGCGCTTCGGGCCCGACGGCTATCTCTACGTAGCCGAGGGCGGAACGGGCGGGAACAACTCCACAATCGGTCAATGCGATCAGGTACCGAGCGTCGGACCGTACACGGGAAGCACGACCGGCTCGCGAATCTCGAAAATCAGTCCCGCCGGCATCGTGTCGACAGCCGTCGATAATCTTCCGTCGAGCAGCACGAGCATGCAGACCGGGCAGCTGACGAGCGGCGTCGCCGACGTTGAGTTCATCGGACACACACTGTACGGGCTGCTCACGGGCGCAGGTTGCTCACATGGCGTTCCGTCGATTCCCAACCAGATATTTCGCGTCAACAGAAATGGAAGCTGGTCGACTGTCGCGAATCTCAGCGCGTACTACAAGAGCCACCCAACCCTCCATTTCGAACCGGACGACTTCGAGCCGGACGGCACGCCGTACAGCATGATCGGCGTTCGCGGTCACCTCTACGTCGTGGAGCCGAATCACGGGTCGCTCGACCGCGTCTCACCCAACGGAAATATCAGGCGCGTCGTGGACATCTCGGCAACGTTCGGCCACATCGTGCCGACGTCCGTGTCGTATGACGAAGGCTTCTTCATCGGCAACCTCGGCACGTTTCCGGTAGTGCCGGGAAGTGAGCAAATCATCAAGCTCACGCCGAGCGGCAGGCTCAGGACGTGGGCGACGGGTTTGACCACTGTGCTCGGCAGCGTGTGGGACCGTCGTGATCGCCTGTACGTACTCGAATCGACGACCGTGCCAGGCGCTCCCACGCCGTTCACCGGACGGATTCGGCGCATCGATCGGTCGGGGCGGATCACAATGATCGCCGATAATCTCTTTCTCCCGAGCGGCATGACGCTCGGTCCGGACGGCAATCTCTACGTGTCGAACGTCGGCTTCGGTCCGCTGTCCCTCGTGACTGGCCAGGGTCAAATTCTCAAAGTACAGATCCACTAGCCCGAGGGCGCCCACGACGATCCGCGCGGAGTGACCGCGCGGATCGCTCGCACCCGACCGAGGTCGCCGGACAGGAATTTTTGAATCGGGGTCGTG
>JALYSW010000012.1 GCA_030854615.1 Gemmatimonadota bacterium | reverse complement strand
GCGCGCGTGAGGACCGATACGGTTTGACATAGGCCCATTCGCGGAGCGCGGTCTGGATGAAGCGCTCCGCTTTGCCGTTGGTGCGCGGCGTATAGGGGCGCGTGCGGAGATGGCGCAGGCCGAGCGTGGTCATGGCCTCGGCATACTGGCGCCGCACGTAGCAGAAGGCGTTGTCGGTCATCACCGCTTCGACCTGGACGCCGAGTGTTGCGAGCCAGGCGACCGCGTGCTGGAGAAACCGCACCGCGCTCGCGGCCGATTCGTCGGGCAGGAGCTCGGCGTAGGCGACGCGCGACGCGTCGTCGATCGCGATGTGCAGACATTCCCAGCCGCCCCCGCGCGTCGGGCCGCGCCGCGTGCGGTCGCCGGTGATGCGATGGCCGACGCCGCCGACAATCCGCCCGAGTTTCTTCGCGTCGATATGCAGCAGCTCGCCCGGGCGCTCGCGCTCGTAGCGCACGATCGGCGGCCGCACCTCAAGCGACGGAAGACGGCCGAGACCCAGACGCCGCAGTACATCGCCAACGGTGGAGCGCGAAAGCGTGAGCGCGTCAGCGATCTGTGGGCCGCTCTTGCGCTGCTGACGCAAGCGGGCGATCTGCCGCTCCACGCGCGGCGGCAACTGGCGAGGCGAGCGCTGGGGCCGGGAGGTCCGATCGCGCAGGCCGCTCACGCCTTCCCGGCGATAGCGCCGCAGCCATTTGCGCACCGTCTGCACACTCACCGCGAAGGCGGCCGCCGCATCGCGCGTCTCCCAGCCGTCACGGGTTACACGCTCCACGAGACACACTCGCCCCGCGAAGCCCAGCCGTGCATTCTTGTGACTGTTCACTCGGTCCTCTGGCAGTTGCTAGATGGTGGCCTAGACAACCCCAGCTTGTTGCCGCTACGACCGAGCGAACACCCCCAACCGCGAAACAACGTATCCGGTAATCACACGTAGCCGCTCATATTTGGCTCGAGACCTTTCGCTGCAAGGGTGCTCTTCAACTTGCGCACGAGAGCCGAACAATCGGTGAAATAGGGCCCCACCGCGGGGAAGGTCGTGCCGCTGCTGGCGTATTCGACCGAACGGCCCGCGGGATCCTTGAGATTCTTGGAGAGGTCTCCCGATCCCTGGCTGTCGATGAACAGGCCATCCTCATTCGCACTCAACCGCTGAAATCGATCAAGCTGATAGGCGATGAGCCCTGGATCAGATGGATTTAGGATCTACGTATACGTTGACCATCCAAATGGTTTGAGACGATGACTCGCGTCCGCGGTTTGTCCAGCCTCGTGCAGGAAAGCGGTCTCGATATTGTACTGCGGGTGCGCTCCGAACCAGCGAATCGCATCATCGGCCCATTGCGATGCCGGGCTTCCCTGCGATGGCGTCGCCCCGGGCAGAGTCGTAGCCTGTAGAAGGACGTAACCATAGTGGCGCACATTGGCATTCGAAGCCAGAAGTGGCTCCGGAAATCTGAACAGGTCGGATAGCTGGACAGGCGGGCTTCACGGACGATCTTTCGTCCATCGCTTCAGGAGCTCAGTCCATGTCCCGTCGTCCCCGTCGTAACCACTCGCCCGCGTTCAAAGCGAAGGTCGCGCTCGCGGCCGTGAAAGGCGAGGCCACCCTCGCCGAGCTGGCCCAGCGCTTCGATGTGCATCCGCACCAGATCGGCCAGTGGCGCGAACAGTTGTTGAGTGGCGCCGCCGCAGTGTTCGCCGAAGGGCGGCCCGTCGAGCCGGTCGTGGACGTGAAAACACTCCATGCGAAGATTGGCGAGATCACCTTGGAGAATGATTTTTTAGAACGCGCGCTCGCCAAGGCCGGGTGGCTGAGCGCCAAGCGATGATCGACCGGACCCATGCGCTCTCGCTCACACGCCAGGTCCTCGCCTTGGGGCTCAGCCGCGGGAGCATCTACTACGTGCCGCGCCCCGTGCGCGACGCGGACTTGGCGCTCATGCGGCAGCTCGACGCGCTCCATCTCGACTTCCCGTTTGCAGGCGCGCGGATGCTGCGACGCTTGCTCCGCCGGACGGGCGTGGACATCGGCCGACGGCACGTCACGACGCTCATGCGCCGCATGGGGATCACCGCGATCGCGCCGCAGCCAGGGACGAGTCGACGGCACCGCGCGCATCCCGTGTTTCCCTACCTCCTGCGCGGACGCGCCATCACGCGGCCCAACCAGGTGTGGGCGATGGACACCACCTACATCCCGATGGCGAGGGGATTCCTCTTTCTCGCCGCGGTGATGGATTGGGCCAGCCGTCGGGTGCTGAGCTGGCGCAGCTCAGTCACCCTCGCAGCCGACTTCTGCGTCGACGCGGTCGAGGAGGCGATCGCCCGCCACGGCCGACCGGAGATCTTCAATACCGATCAAGGCGCGCAGTTTACGAGTGACGCCTTCACCGGAATGCTCCACGCGCATGGTATCGCGATCAGCATGGACGGGAAAGGGTGCTGGCGCGACAACATCTTCGTCGAGCGGCTGTGGCGCTCGATCAAATACGAGGAGGTCTACCTACACGCCTATGCCTCGGTCTCCGAAGCGAAAGCGGGCATCGCGCGCTACTTCACCCAAGACAACACCGCACGACCGCACTCCAGTCTTGCCGACCGCACCCCTGATGAGGCCTATTTCACACCGCTGCCACTTCCGGCCGCGGCGTAACCCCGCTCACCCATCCAGTTAACCGACTCCTTCTAACTGTACAGAGAAGCGGAGCCACTTCTTTCGGGCAACCCGACCGACGTAGTGCGCGCTGCGCACCTTAGTCTCGTTGGCTTTGCGTCCCCGTCTTTCGACGGGGTTGCCGTTGTCGCTGGGCTCGGGCCGAGCTCGGACCCCTAGCGATCCTGCCGTACGATGGGCTAGTAGGATGATCGTACCAGCTTGACGCGCCCTCGATTTCGGACGCAACGACAAAATACATTGTGAATTCCTCATCCGCAGCAGGCAATTTCGTCCCGACGGAAGTCGATCGCAGCGATCATCGCGC
>JALYSW010000440.1 GCA_030854615.1 Gemmatimonadota bacterium | reverse complement strand
CGGTTTGGCGGACGGTGTCCGCGACCGCGCCGGGTCGGGCGTCGACGTTCGTTCATGCTGCGAAAGGTGTCATGAGGTGAAGGCGTACACGCGTGACGGGACCCGGTTGTCGGGCGACGAACACGCTTGGTGGAGCGGTAACTGGAGTTGGCGCCGCACTGCGCGGTGCACATATCATCCGATCCGGCCGCGGATATATCACGCGAGCCGCTGGGTGCTGCCAAAATATTTTGTGGCCACCGTCGGCGTGCCGACGATGCAACGAGTATCACCTGATTCGGGCGAATGCGCAACCCTTGCGTGCATTCCGGCGCCCGAAGGCACCCCCGGCGTGAGGGCTTCAGGCGACATGGCGTAGCACCACGAAGGGTAGACCCTACGTCACCCCGCCATCCACCCTGCACGTCATCTCGGGAACATCGAGTCGTTGACGTTGCCGTCCAGCCTGCGGACCAGCGTGATCAATCGGCGCACCAGCTCCGTCATTCGATCCACCGCCGCCCGGTGCTCCGGGTCCAGCGTCGTCTCCATGCCCAGGAGCTGCGCCTCGGCGAGGAGTGCTGCCAACGGATTGTTCAGTGAGTGCTGCACGAGCGCAGTGATTCGCTGCAGGTCTTCGCGGCGCTGCGCATCCTGTGGAATTGACGAGTCGTTCAATGCTTCAGTCACGGCTGACGTCCCTCCTGCGGAGACGGTAAATTCCGCCGGTCATGAATCCACAATCACTCGACCCCATCGCGGAGCTCTCGGCCGCCGTCTCAACATACCACGCGACGAACGAATACGGGGTACTGCTTGAGCGTCTGCTCGCCATAGCCGATGGCACCGATCCGGAGACGCTCGCTGCCGCCGCGGAGCCGTATCTCCCCATCCCGGAGGTAGCGGGGCCGCTGTACGAGAAGATCGTGGCCGCGCGGCCCAATGACGCGCGGGCGCTGGTCATCCTGGCGAACTCGTACTGGCTCACCGGACGAGGGCCGGAGGCGACGGGCGAGCTCGCGGCGCGTGCGATCGCCGCCGACCCCGCGAATCGCGGCGCGTGGCATCTGTGGGCGCTCACCGAAGGCGTCCCGCGCGAGCGCATGATGCGGTGGAAGCAGGTGGTCGAGCGCTTCCCGGATGACGATCTCGCGCGCGCGAGTCTCGCCGACAATGCCGCGGGGCTGGCGTCCGGGGAGCGCGACCGCGAGGCGCTGCAGCTGGCGATCCGGAGCTACGAGGTCCTGCGACGCAAGGCGACGGAGCCCGAGCAGCGCGCGGCTGTGGAGCAGGCGCTCACGACGCTCCGGAGCTGGACGCTGTAGCGGGCTGCGCGGCTAGGCGCGTGCGTCGCGCACGCGGAGGGTGAGCTGCCGCGTGAGTTCGAGCAGGTCGCGCAGGTCGAATGGTTTGTCGAGCGAGGCGCAGCCGCAGGCGGCGATCAGCTCGTGGGCGCGCTCACTGCCGTCGCCGGTGGTGATGATCGTACGGTGACGCAGATGTGGCTGCACGGAGGCGGCAATCTCGAAGAGCTCATCGCCGCCCATCTCGGGCATGCGCAGGTCGACCACGAGGCAATCGAAGTGCTCACGATGCAGCAGTTGCACCGCATCGTCGGCGGACTCCACCGCGCGCACATCGTAGCCCGCGCGCGTAAAGCTGATCGTCAACGCCCGGCATATCGAATGCTCGTCGTCGACGACCAGAATACGTGTCGCCTGCGAATTCTCATTCATTCAGCGCATGCTCCAGCTCACCGATTTGATCCCCTGGCCGGCACAGGAGCGCCGCCATTCGCAGTGAAAATTCATCCGCCGTAAGTGCCGAACGCATGGTGGACGGGGTCATTCCCGTCGCCGTGCGGACCTGCCTGGCAAAGACGCGGATCGAGCTGTATCCGAGCTTCTTCGCGATGTCCTCGAGCAGAAAACCCGGGTCACCCATGTAGTGCTTCGCTCGCGTGAGGCGGGCGACGAGAATCATCGTGCGGGCAGAAGCCAGGCCACTTCGTTCGAACCAGCGATCGAGACTGCGTCGCGTCATCCCCGCGCTCCGTGCCAGCTCCTCGACATCGAGGAACTCCTGCGGTGCTTCAAAGAGTCTCGCGACGGCGCGTACGAACATCACCGGCGCGTTCTGCAGATGCGGAAGAACGTGTTGCAAGACCGAGTCGCTCAACCGGGTAGCGGGCAGCTGGTCGAGCATCTGACGAAAGCGGCGGGGCTCGTCGTCGAAGCCGCGAAGGACGACGTGTTGAACGCCGAGCTTTGCGAGCATCACTGTGGCCTGCATCGAATCCGCGGCGAGGGTGGTGTAGATCACCACGGGCAGCGTAGGATGCCTGGCGAGCAGTTCACGAGCTTGCCCCAGTTCGAGCCCTCCTGACGTTCGCGGATCCAGAACTACCAGATCGACGGGACGCTCCCGGATGGCGAGCAACAGCGCACCCCAGCCATCGACCACGGTGAGGGAGTGTTTCCCCGCGAGGACGATGTGGAGCTGAGCGGCGAGTGAGGCAGAGAGGCGGGCGAGGACTTCCACGGCTTAAGCATAATTGTCCTAAAACAGCACATCGATGTCCGAAAATGTGCATTTACGACAATTCGCGCTACCGTAGCTTCGGATCAAGTCGCAACGCCAATTACAACTTGATCCCCTCGAGGTCGCCATGATCGCCCGCAAACTTGCCCTCATCGCCGTTGTCCTGACCTCCTTTGCTCTTGC
>JALYSW010000436.1 GCA_030854615.1 Gemmatimonadota bacterium | reverse complement strand
CGCAGCCACGCGCGCGTGAGCGGCGCGATGTTCGGCATCGCGGTCGCGCGCTGCAGCTCGTCGTCGTGGCGGCCGAGCAGGTGTAACGCCTCGGTGAGCCCGCTCCAGTAATCGAAGTGCGAAGAATCCGTGGTCCAGCTCAGCTCCGTCTGCGGATCTATCGTGTTGAGCATCTGGAGCGCGCGCTCCGGACGGTTCGCATAGAGCGCGGCCGCGGCCGCGGAGATGCGCATGCTCGACGTGCGCGGCGCGAGCTCGGCCCGCTCGAGGGTGAGCCGCAACAACTCCTCGTTGCGCCCGTGACAGTGGGCGACGCCGATCTGCAGCGACAGCCGCTGGATGCGCTCGATACGGTGCGGCGTCGCGGTGAGCACGCGCGCGATCGAGTCGACGATCGCGCACTGACTGTTGTTCGACGCAACGGTCGCAGCAGCGATCGCCGCGCCGATGAACGCAGGATCGCGGCGCGAGGCGTCGAGAAAGAGCGAGGTCGCGCGATTGTAGTCGCCATGCCAGTACGAGTCCCACCCTTCGACGTACGACTGGTAGACCTCGAAGGGTGGGATCTCGTCGTCGCCCTCGAGGCTTCGCGGCCCCGGTTCGTGCAGCTGCGCCGCGAGCGCAGTCATGACGCGGGAGCGGAGCTGGTCGAGTGCGGCGACGGGCGCGTTCGCATCCGCGCCGATGGGGCCGATGGCGCGCACAATGCGTCCCGTCGCCGCATCGGTCACGGATGCCTGGAAGAGGACGCTGTCGCCGGTGCGATAGTAGCTGCCGGAGACGACCATCGACGCGCCCGTGCGGTGCGCGAGGGTGACCGGATCGACGACTGAGCCACCGGATGCGCGGCTCTGGACGAAGACGGCGCGCGGGTCGACGACGTCGACCAGCTGTGTGCGCAGGAGCCCCTGCGTCAGCCAGTCGGATGCCATGCGTCCGAGCGACGAGAAGCGCACGTCACCCGTGCGATTCTCGAAGACGTCGACGACCACGCGCGCGCGTGAGGCGGCTGGCGGGGGCGCGTGCAATGCGCTCGACCTCTGCACGACTGTCACAACGATCGCCGCCGCGACGAGCGCGCCCAGCGCGATGGCGACGCCGCGACGGGAGCGGCGCGGGGGCGCGGGTGGAGGGGGGAGAAGCGGGGCTGCGCTTTCGGGATCCTCGCACGTGGGCTCCAGCTCCGGCGTCGGCGCCGCAACCCGTGCGGGTGGCGCATGGCTGACGGACGCCGGCTTCGCCGCACCCGCGCGGATGCGCGCCGCCAGCGCCTCGCTCTCCGCGCTCGGCGTCGCGTCGAAGTGGATCGAGAGATGTCGTGCGAAGGAATCGTAGAGCCGGAGCGCCCCGCCTCGATCGTCGATCGCATCGTGCAGCGACATCGCGCGGCGCAGAAAGCTCTCGTCGTCCGGCATCAGCGTGCATATCCGCTGCGCCCAGTACGCCGCGCCGGCGCCATCGCCGGCCTTCTCATCGCGTTCTACCAGCGCCCGCAGTGCGCGCACCACTTGCTCGACCACTCGCGCGCGTTCGCGCGTGAGCCACTCCTCGTACACCTCGCCGGCGTTGGCGAGGTGCATCCCGGCGAGGAGCTCGCCGCGATAGTAGTCGACCGCCTCCTCGTAGCGCCCCGCGGCCGCGGCCGCGAACAGCTTCGTCACGTCGCAGGTGATCACCGCAGGATCGATGGTGAGCGCCTCGTCACCCTGCGTGATGAGCGCGCCGTCGCCGATCGCTTCCCGGATGTGATACAGCGTGTTCCGGAGCGCGCGGCGCGCGGCGAACTGATCGAGCTCGGGCCAGAACATGGCGGCGAGACTGTCCCGGCGGTGGAAGCCGTCGCCGCCCGCGAGGACCAGATACGCCAAAAGTGCGAAGCGCTTCGGCTGCGCGGGGAGCGAACCGAGCTCGCGGCCGCCCGGGTCGCGAATGGCGTGCAGGCCGAGAAGAGTTAGCTCGATCATCAGGGTCCGAACGTAGGGGCTCCGCCGTCTCTCAGCAATAAACGACGGCGAGACGGTGCCGCAACACGCGCCGGCTAGAGTGTGCCGCGTGACCAGTCGCACACGATCCATCCGCCACGCTGCCGCCGCCGTCGTGCTCGCCTTTGCCTGGCTCGCGGCGGATTGCGCGTGCAGCGAGAAGGCGTCCGTAGCCCTCCCGCGGGGTAGTGCCTGCGAGCGCGGCCTGCTCACCACGGAAGATGTTGCCGGGATTCTTCGCGGGCCGATCACCGGTGCAGCGCGATTGTCCGAGGATCGTGAGAGCTGCGCCTTCACCACCGGTGGACACTCGCGCTTCGAGGTCACGCTTCGTCCCTCGCACGGCGCGAACACCGTCGAGAGCTGGATCGACGGCGGGATGGTGCTCGAGGCGGTTCCGCTTCACGGCGTCGGCGACCGCGCGGCGTGGCAGCGCGATCTTCACGAGGTCATCGCCGAGAAGAACGACGTGCTCTGCGATATCGCAGTGATGGGCACGGAGGGTGACTTCGTCGACAGCTCGGAGTACGTGCTCGAGGCTCGTATCGGGGATCTGTGCAACAAGGTCTTCGGCGCCTCGAAGTAGGAGAGGTCAGCGGTAGGTCGCTTGCATTCAACTCGATGACACACGGTCGTCGATAATTGCAACTGAAGGAGAAAGTTCATGCACATCGGACACACCGCTCGCCAACGCTCTGCGAAGTCAGTGCAGCTCGTAGCGCTCGCGGCCGCCATCGGTACGATGGCGATGAGCGCTCCCACTCCCGCACGCGCCTCCAGCGCAGATTGCACGGCGGCAACAAAGGCCGCTACGCTGCAGTCGAAGACGCCATTTCACGCCACGATCGTTGCGACGCCTGCGACACCCACTGCCTTCCCGACGGAGCACCATGAACAGACTTGGGTAGGCGAAACGATGTACACCGGGCTCGGCGATGGGCGCTGGATGCATGTGCCGGTCGCCAACAATCCAATGGGCGCCTTCACCGGACCGCTCACCGGGTTCAGCGACTGCCATCCACTCCCCGCTGCCTCGATTGGCGGCGAGATGGCGACCGGATACGACCTCAGGATGGAGTCGGGGCGGAGAACGAAGATTTGGATCTCGCCCAAGAGCGGCTTGCCCGTCCGCTTCATCGTCGATCAGGACATTCTGTTGGCAACCATCGACGTCGACTACGCGAAAGTGAAGGCGCCCGCGCAGTAGCGAGCGTCGACAGCTACTCCGCGGCGACCGCGATCCGTGGCTGCTTGTAGGTAAACCGCTCCCCCTGATAGTTCCGGAAGATCACCTCGTCATCGGTGATCGATTCGACGTACTCGGGGAGGAGCGGCACCTTGCCGCCGCCGCCCGGAGCGTCGATGACGAAGTGCGGCACCGCGAGCCCCGACGTCCATCCGCGGAGCGCCTGGATGATCTCGAGCCCTTTCTGGACCATCGTGCGGAAGTGCTCGCCGCCCGCGACCTGATCCGCCATGTAGATGTAGTACGGACGCACGCGCGCCTTCAGCAGCTCGTGCATCAGCTTCATCATCACCTTCGCATCGTCGTTCACGCCCTTGAGCAGCACCGTCTGGCATCCCAGCACGACGCCCGCGCGCGACAGCCGGTCGAGCGCCGCGACCGCCGCGGGGGTCAGCTCGCTCGGATGATTGAAGTGTGTGTTCATGTAGATGGGATGGTACTTCTGCACCATCTCGCAAAACTCCGGCGTGATCCGCTCGGGCAGATGCGAGGTAATCCGGCTTCCGATGCGGATGATCTCGATGTGCGGGATCTCGCGCAGCTTCTGGAGGATGTACTCGATCCGCCGGTCCGAGAGCATCATCGGGTCGCCGCCGGAGAGGATCACATCCCGGACCTCCGTGTGCTCCGCCAGATAGGCGAACGCAGAATCGTACTGGTTGAGCGGAATCTTCTCGGGATCGCCGACCTTCCGCCGCCGCGTGCAGAAGCGGCAGTACGACGCGCACACCGGGCTCACCAGAAAGAGCGCGCGGTCGGGATACCTGTGCGTGATGTTCGGGACCGGGGAGTCGCCGTCCTCGTCCAGCGAGTCCACGACGCCATCCACGATGTCGAGCTCCTGGATCGTCGGCACGTACTGGTTCCACATCGGGTCGCCGACTTCCTTGATCTGTTCGAGCGCCGCCGGCGTGATCCGCACCTGAAAGCCGTCGAACGCCGGCCGCAGCGCCTCGACGTCGATCACATCGTGGCCGAACTTCTCGGCCAGCTTCTCGAGGGTGTCCACGCTTCCCTCGCGCAGGACTTTCTGCCACTCACTCACGGCGCCTCCTCGCCGGCGCGAAGCGCCAGCTGCTTCGAGAAAATCACGCGATCATCATTCACTGCATAAAACCCGGCGACGCGCGCGCGTTCCACGTATCCGCTGCGCTCGTAGAAGTCGCGCGTCTGCGCGTACGCATCGCGTGACGACGTCTCGGCCACGAGCAGCCGCGCACCGCGCGCGCGGAGGAGCTCCTCGACCGCGCGCATCATCGCACTGCCATAGCCGCCGCCGTGTGCGCGCGGGTCCACGGCGATCCAGTAGAGGTCGTAGCCGCCATCGGTGCAGGGCGTCGGGCCCCAGCACGCGTAGCCCTGCAGCGTGCCGTGCTCATCGAAGACGCCCATCAGCTCGTAGCTCTCCGCGCTCCGCATCCCCTCGTCGAAGAGCTCGAGGGCGACGCCGATTTCCGAGGGTGCGAAGACCCCCGTCGCTTCGAGGATCTCGACGAGTCGCTCGCGATGATGCGGTGCGAGCGGACCAACGAGCCGGGGTGCGCGCCCGGCGACGGTTCCGCTCAGCGCTGCCCGACGGCGAAGAGCTCGAGCGCGGCGCCCTCGTCCTCGACCATCACGCCCGAGAGCCGTTGGGCCAGTGCCCACTGGTCCGACGTGGACGGACGTTCGCGGTGCAGCCCGCGCTCACAGACCGCGCGCACGAGCGCGCCGTAATCCATCCCCTCGACGCGCGCCATCCGCGCGAGCCCCGCGTCCGGCGCGATGTCGGGATTCGAGTTCACCTCGAGGATCCACGGCTTGCCCGCGCGATCGATTCGGAAGTCGACGCGGCCGTAGCCGTCGCCGCCCACTACGCGCCACGCCTGCATGGCGATGCGCTGCAGCTCCTCCGTGAGATCCGGAGAGAGCTCGGCCGGACACTGCGGCTGCGCTCCCGTATCCTCATCGCTCCCGGTTGCCCACTTCGAGCGGTACGACACGATGCGCCACATCCCCTTCGGCATCGTGTCGAACTGAATTTCCGACACCGGGAGCACCGTGTCGCCAACGATGCCGACGTTCACCTCGCGGCCGTCGATGTAGCGCTGGACGATCACCTCATCCCACCGCTCGTGCATCGACGACACGCGCTCAGCCAGCGCGCGAGCGGTGCGGACCACCGAGCGCTGCTCGACGCCGACCGATGCGTCCTCGGCGGCCGGCTTGCAGATCGCCGGAAAGCCGACGGCGGGGATCGGGTCGCCGCGCCGCACGATCGTGAAGCGCGGAATCGGCAGACGGCAGCGATCGAGGATCGCGTTGACGACGTGTTTGCGCAAGCAGAGTGACGTCGTCCAGGACGAGCTGCCCGTGAACGGAATCCCTAGCACCTCGAGCGCCGAGATGACCGTGGGCTCGAGCTCGGCCACGCCGTCGATGCCTTCACAGAGATTGAAGACGACATCGGCCTTGAGCCGGCGGGTGCGCTCGATCCAGCGTCCATCCGTGTTCACGGGAACGCGGACGACCTTGTTGCCCTCGGCAGCGAGCACCGCTTCTACGGCCTCGACAGTCTCGAGGATGAGCAGGTCGGGCGACTTGCCGAGTGCCGAGACGCCGTCAAATAGGAGTGCGATTTTCATTTACGTCCCCGCCTCGTGGTGGGCGACGCGCGAAATCCGAAGCGAAGCTTCGCGCGATCAGCCCAACGCCGCTGCGCGTCGCACTCGACGCGCAGCCTTTCCCGACAGGGTGATCCCCTGTCGCTCCGCGGCAAAACGCAGGGAGCGCTGGATGAGCTCATCGTAGCTCAAGCCGGCCGCCCGCGCCGCTTTGGGAAAGCACGAGTTGTCCTCGGGATTGGGAAGGATTCCCGGAAGGGGATTCACCTCCACCACGTTCGGCACGCCGGCGGCATCGAGGCGGACATCGATGCGCGACCAATCACGGCAGCCGAGAACCTGGTAGGCGGAGAGCACGACCTCTTCGATCCTGCTCCGCAGCACCTCATCGATCCTCGCAGGGCACTCAAAAATCTCCAACGGGTGACTCCGGTCGTCCCAGAGCCACTTGGCTTCGAAGCCGTACACCGGCAGCGCGCCCGGCGGCAGAGCCTCGAAGTTCATCCCGACGATCGGCAGCACGTGCGAGCCGTCGCCGTTACCCATCACCGCGCAGGTGAACTCACGGCCGGGAAGATATTCCTCCACGAGCACGGGCTGCGCGTACCGCTCGAGGAGGAACGCAGTCTGTGCCTGCGCTTCACCCACCGTGCGGCAATAATTGTCTTCCGTGATTCCCTTGGACGAGCCCTCGTGCACCGGCTTCACGAAGAGCGGCAGGCGAAGGCGCGTGCTGCCGCTCTTCGTCTTGCGCGTGGTGAGGCGGTCGAGCATCGCGGGGATCTCGGCGGCGTTCCGGATGAGCGCGAAGGGCGCCGTCGGTACACCGTGGTACGCCAGAAACTCCTTCGCCCGCGCCTTGTCGAGGCACAGCGAGAGGGAGAACGGATCGGATCCCGAGTAGGGGAGGCCGAAGAATTCGCAAATTGCGGGAACGTGGGCTTCGCGATTCACGCCGCCGAGCCCTTCCGCGATGTTGTAGACGATGTCCGGCTGAGTCGCCCGGAGGCGCTCGGGGAAATCAGCGTTCGCTTCGAGTCGGACTACTTCGCCGAGAGCGCTGAGCGCATGCTCGACGGCATTGATGGTTTCCGCGCTGTCCCACTCCGCGAACTCATCGTCGACCTCGGCCGTGGCAACGGCGCCGGCCCGCGAGGGAGCGATGCCCGCCTCGCTCGCCCAATCGGTATGGGCGATACTGGGAGGCTCTTCGTCGGGACGCGCATCCTCGGCGCCGTCCTCGAGACGAAGAGCTGGTACTTCAGGCTTCTGATTGAAAGCGAACCCGATTCGTGTCATCCGATCCTGCTTGAGGTCAGACAATTCCGGTCGCGCACTCGCTGCCACCCATCTCGTGCGCGCTGTTCCTTCATATGACGCGCATCTCGCTCGAAACGTTCACATCTCATTGCTCTAACCAGAAGCAAGTGCGAGGCCGATATCGAACGTGCGAGCAAAATAAGAGTCGATGAAATGCAGCGCAATGATTTTTTGTTCGCGCGCGGACTTTATTTCAGACTTTGTGAAAGCCGACTCTCGCTGCTTCGCGCCGATCGTCGCCGGTGTAGATCTCGAAGTCGGAAAAAAATCCGGGCGCCTCCGCCGCGAGCAGCCGCAGCGTCGCGACGGCCAGCCGGCGGATCTCGAGCTCGGCGCCCTCGCTCGACCGCAGCTCGAGCATCGTCCGCCACGCCCGGGCGTTCGCCGTCACCACGATCTTCGTCTCGGTGGAGTTCGGCAGCACGCCGCGCGCGGCCTCGCGCGCCATCTTCCGCCGGTGGACCTTGTCCGCCACCCACGCGTAGCGCTCCATCAGCTGCTCGACGAGCGCGATGTAGCTCGCCAGCGCGCCGTCCACCTGGCTGCGCCACGCGCCCTCCAGCGCCTCGTCGCCCGCCACCGCCGGCGGCACGACGAAGCTCGCGTCCTTCTCGTCGACGTAGCGCTGCGACAGCTGGGAGTAGGCGAACCCCGCCCGGTGGCGCACCAGCTCGTGCGTGAGCGAGCGGCTGACGCCCTCGAAGAGCAGCGAGTAGCTCGCGTGCTCGAGCACGCTCCCGTGTCCCTGCTTCTTGATGTTCTCCAGGTAGTCCCGCGTCGTGCGCCCTGCGGGATTCTTCTGGCTCATGTAGCAGAGTCGTCCCGCAAACTCGGCGAGCTGCTCGCCGGCGGTGCTCTCACCGATCCAGGCGACGCCGAGGTGCTCGGGTGTAGTGAAGGTTGGCTTCGCGAGGAGGGTGATGCGCGGCTCGTAGTAGTACACGGCTCTCCGGAGGTTGGCTGGGGCGGCTCAGTGGCCGCCGATCATCGACAGGCGAAAGTTGCTCCACGCACGTTCACGCTCGATCGTATCGAGCGCGTTCCGGGCGTCGAGCGGAAGCTGCGGCAGCGTCGGGTCGTACTTCACGTCGCCGATGGATTGGTCGCCGGTGGGCACCTTCACGCCGGGATTGAAAATATTTTGCGGATCGAAGGCGCTCTTCACCTGCGCAAAGAGCGCGACGGAGCGTGTGTCCCACACCCTCTCGAGCAGCGGCGTGCGGAGCCGGCCATCGCCGTGCTCGCCGGCGATCGTGCCGCCGAGCTGCGCCGCGAGCGACGTCACCTCGTCGAGAATCGAGTGCACCGCCTCCCGCCAGTCGGTGCGGCGGACGTCGACGAGCGGGTTCACGTGCACGTGCGAGTCACCCGCATGGCCGAAGATGACGCCCTTCACCTCGTACCGCGCGAGAATCTCGCGCACGCCGCGGACGTACGCCGGGAGCTTCTCCGGCGGCATCGCGGCGTCCTCGATGAACTGCATCGACTTGAGCGAGGGGGACAGCCGGTTGAGGATCGGGCTCGCGGCGTGGCGCAGCGCCCAGATGCGCGCCTCGTCGTCCGAGCTGAGGGCGACGGAGACGCGCGTCGCGCCGCACGAGATCATCGCCTCCTCCATCACCTTCGCGGTCGCGGCAGCCGAGCTCTCGTCACCCGCCTCGATCTCGACGAGGAGCACCGCCTCGCTCCCGCTGTCGATTGCGACGAGCGCGGGACCACCCCGCGCGACATCGATGAAGGTGCGGTCGAGGAGCTCGCACGCGCTCGCGCCGCCGATCCGCGCACGCGTCGCGCCGTCCACCGCCTGCTCCAGCGTCGGGAACTCGGCCACGAGGCTGCTCGTCGCGCCCGGGAGCGCAGTGAGCGAGAGCTCGATGCCGACGAAGAGCGCGAGCGTCCCCTCGCTGCCGATCAGGAGCTCGAGGAGCTCGCCACTTCTTGCGTAGTCGGCAAGCGCGTATCCGGAGGAGTCCTTCCGCACGCCGGGGTGCGAGCGCACGCGCGCGGGCGACGCGAGAATGGCCTGATGCGCGGTCGCGAGAAAGCGCTCGACCGCCGGTACCTCGGGGAGCGGCGCACCGCGCTGGATGAGCGCGCGCGATCCGTCGGCGAAGACGCAGTCGAGCGCGGTCACCCACGCGCGCGTCGCGCCGTAGCGCAGCGTGTGCGCGCCCGCGGCGTTCGTCGCCGCCATTCCGCCGATCGTGCAGAATGCGCCACTCGATGGATCGACCGGGAAGCGCAGCTTCACCTTCCGTGCGGCCTCGTTCACCGCGCCGCGCACCGCGCCCGGCCCGACCATCACGCGCCGGCGGCTCACATCGATGTCGCCGATGGTGTCGAGCCGACTGAGATCGACGATCACACCGGGGCCGACCGCGCCGCCGGCCATCCCGCTGCCGGAGCCGCGCGCAATCAGCGCCGTGTCGCTCGAGGCGGCCCACCGCACGAGCGCCGCCGCATCATCCGCATCCACGGGCACCGCGACCGCCGCCGGCATCGCGCGCGCGATCCCCGCCCCTTCGGAGTAGACCGCGCGTGCGGACTCGTCGTCGCGGAAAACGCCACGAAATCCCTCGGGCTTCACGACGGCCACATTGGCGCGTCCGGCGCCCGTTGACAAGGCACTCGCGAAACCGTCATCATGCACCATGGAGAGCGAAGCACCGCTGCGGCAGACCGGCCAATTGATCAAGATCGAAACCGATCGGCGGCTCGGACACGAATGGGACGAATGGGACGGCGGCGCGCTCGACAACGGTGGCGACTTCACCTCGCCCACGCGCCTCTACTTCGGCTTCACGGCCGTCGGCATCGTCCTCGTGGCCATTCTTGCCGCAGCAGTAGTCTACCTGCTTGCGCCACGGCTCGCCCTCCTCTCGCGACGACTTCCCACCGCGCTCTACCTCGGTATCGCCGCCTTCGTCTCGATCTCGCTCGCGTGGCTCACGCTGCTCGCGCTCTCCGTCTGGACGGGACGCGCGCTCCTTCCCGAGAAGCTGGCCGAGCGGGGGCTGCTGCTGCGCACGCTCAATCTCGCGTGGCGAGTTGGGGAGCTGTTCGGCGTGAAGCGCGATTGGACCGACCACGCCAGCGTCGTGGTTTACAACGATCTCGCTCTCGCGCGCGAGCGTCGCGTGAATCCCTCCGAGCTCCTGATCCTCATCCCGCGCTGCCTCTCGCGCGAGGCGCTCGACGGTGTGCTCGGCATCGCGAAGCTGTACGGCGTGTCCGCATTCGTGGCGACCCGCGGACAGCTCGCGCGCCGCGTCATCCGCGAGCGCCGCCCCAAGGCGGTCGTCGCCGTCGCGTGTGAGCGCGATCTCGTGAGCGGGCTGCACGATGTCGCCGGCCGCGTCCCGGTGCTCGGGCTGCCGATGACGCTGCCCAACGGCCCCTGCAAGGACGCGTCGCTCGATCTGGTGCGGATGGATGAGTTCGTCCGGAAGTATCTGGTGAAGAACGGCGCCTAGCTCTACAGCCCCAGCGCGCTCACGACGGGCGGCTCTACCGAATAATCGTAGAATCCGCGCTTCGACTTCTTTCCATAGTAGCCAGCGAGCACCATCCGCTTGAGCAGCGGCGGCGGCGCGTACCGCTTCTCCCGATATTCGTCGAACATGATCTCGGCGATCTTGTATGTCGTGTCGAGGCCGACGAAGTCGAGAAGCGTGAACGGTCCCATCGGATAGCCGGTGCCCAGCATCATCCCCTTGTCGATGTCTTCCACGCTCGCGACGCCGTGCTCGAGCGCATTGATCGCGTCCAGCAGGTAGGGAACGAGCAGCAGGTTCACCACGAACCCCGAGTTGTCCTTCGCCGCGATCGGCTCCTTGCCGAGCTTCTTCGCGAAGTCGAAGGCGCGCGCGAAGCTCTCGTCGCTCGTCGTCACGGTCTTCACGACCTCGACGAGCTTCATCACCGGCACCGGATTGAAGAAGTGGAGCCCGACCATCCGGTCGCCGCGTCCCCCAGCGGAGGCCATCGCCGCGATCGTGAGGCTCGAGGTGTTCGACGCGAAGATCGTGTGCGCCGGACAGAGCGCATTCAGCTCCTTCCAGATCGCATTCTTGAGGTCGAGGTCCTCGATGATGGCCTCGATCACGATGTCGGCCGTCGCCAGGTCGGCGACCGTCGTCGTGAAGGTGAGTCGCCCGAGCGTCTCCGCCTTCTGCTCCGGCGTCGACTTCTTCTTCTCGATCGCCTTGTCGAGCGACTTCTCGATGCTCGCGCGGGCGCGCTTGACCGACGCGTCATCGACCTCACGCACGATGGTCTTGAAGCCGTTCGCGGCTGCAACCTGCGCGATCCCCGAGCCCATGAGTCCTCCGCCTAGCACGCCGACGGTCGCAATCGTTGTCATGTATTGAATGGAAGAAGAGGAGTGTTGCACGAACGTTCAGGGCCAGCGAAGGCCCGTGCTCTGAGTGATCGCCGAGAGGAGCGACGGACGCTGGATCTCGCCGCGCTCGAGACGGTCCAGCATCTGCTCGAGCGCGAGCTGCGCGCCCTCGACCTGCGGCGCGTGGCTCCGCGCGATGAAATATCCTCCGACGACGCCCGCCGCCACCGGGAGCACGGCCACCGCAGCCATCACGCCGAGTGCGAGGAGTATCCCCGATGCGACGCCGCTCGCCACCGCGGCGCCGCTGCCGCCGATCAGGCGCTGCCTCCGTATATTCGCCAGACTCGCATCGAGACGCACGATCGAGCGCTCGGCATCGATCGCGATGACCGTCGCCGAGACCTCCTGCGCGCGCGCGAGGCGGTAGCCGTGGCCGCCGACGTTCATCAGGCGGCGGAACTCCGTCGCCATCCCCCCGCGCGGCTCCCACGCGATGCGGTCCGGGAAGCGGCGCTTCACGCGCAGCGACTCCTCACGCTGCATCGCGTCGTCGAGCTTCTCGAAAATCGCCGTCGGCGTGCCACGGACGGTTCGGCTCGCGAAGACGGTCGCCGGACCAAAGATGGCGGCCACCCGTCCGCGTTCCACCGGCACCTCGACGCGCGACCGCTCCTCGGCGAGCGCCTGGCGCAGATGCTTCGCGGGGATTCCGACCTCGTTGCCGACGTCGAGGATCTGCGCCTCGGTGAGCGTGAGCTCGCCGGGGTCCGCCTCGGCCGCCTGCAGCTCAGCCGCGCGCGCGAGCACGCGCTCGAGCGCGGCACGCTCCAGCGGCG
>JALYSW010000434.1 GCA_030854615.1 Gemmatimonadota bacterium | reverse complement strand
GCCTCCGGCCCCAAAGCCGCCGGCTCCGCCGCCGCCGCCACCACCGCCGCCGCCGCTGCCGAAGATCTGATCGGCCGACAGGCGGAGTAGAGAAAGAGCCCGAGTGCACTTCGCACTCGGGTTCTTTTTCTGTTCTCGACATTCACGAGCGCAAAAAAGCCCGGACATGTTCGGCCGGGCTTTCGGGCAACCTCCAGCACATCGCGGAAAAATCTCGCGCGCTACGGAACCAGAATCGCCGGCTGCCGCTCGTTCCTCGTCCGCGCGATCACGACCTCGCCCGCACCACCCTTCGCCGGAAAGGCCAGGATGCTGCCGCGCGTCCCGCTCGGATCCTCCGCTGCAATGCACACGTCCGCATTGCACACCACGCCATCGAGATCGAGCGAGTCCGTCGCGAAGTCGCTCGTCGCGTTCGTCGTCAGCTTCACCTTTCGCAAATTCAGCGTTCCCGTCGCCGACGTGTAGACGATCGTCTTGCCGTCCGCACTCCATGCGGGATCGAATGCACCGCCAACCTCGTTCGTCACCTGCACCGCCGTCCCGCCCGCAGCGGCGATCGTGAAGATCTGCGACGTCCCGCTCCTCGTCGAGCTGAACGCGAGCGTCGTCCCATCGGGACTCCACGCCGGCGCGCCCTCCGGAATCGCGGAATCCGAGCCTGTCGCGAGCGCTGTCGGCGTGTCGAATGCCGTCGCGTCGAGCGCCGGCGCAGGGATCATCCACAGCCTCGGCGTGCCGCTTCGATTGCTCACGAATGCGATCGTCGACCCATCGGGACTCAAAGCAGGATGGTCGTCCTGGCCACCACTATTAGTAACACGACGAGACACTGTCGCGCTAATGTCCTCAATATACACCTCATAATTCGCATCACGGTCCGTCGAGAACACGATCCGCCCCGCGGCACTTCTCGGATCCACATCGTTCCCCGCGGTTGTGGAGAGCCGCGTGATCACGCCGCCCTCGACGCGATACAGCTGCGCGCTTCCGGCGGTATCCCCCACCACCACGAATGACGGCACGACCAGCGGCGGCGCCGGCGTCGTCGAGTCTCCGCAGCTCGCGATCGCGATCCCCGCTGCCACACCGCAAACGGCACGCGCTCCTCGGCGCGCGCTCGCGGAATTCCTCATACCGGCACGATCAGCTGCGCGTCGATCATCTCATCGAGGATCCGCCTGACCTCACTTCGCGCCATCGTCTCCTCCACTTCGTATTCGCCGAGCAGAGTCGCGACGATCGTCTCCTCATCAGCCGTCTGCTGCACGAGCTGCCAGATCCGCGTCCCCGTTTCGTTCAGCGAGAAATACCGCTTCGTCTGCAGATTCAATAACACCGCGCCGTCTGATAGCGTTGCCACGAGTGCCTCGTCGATCGCGCGGTATCGCACTACAACGCCGCGCCGCGAAGCGTATTCGCGATCTCGTGCAGCTGTTTCTGCGTATGCTCGAGGCGAAACGATGGAACGTGCGACACCACATCGCGAAGGCGAGCGAAATGGCGCGGCGTTTCTTCATCGGCGAGCAATACCTGCGACGACTGCATGATGAGCTCCGCGAGCGCGAGCGTCTGCGACATCGGCGTGAGGGAATCGGTTGCCGATCGCCTCGGAAAAACTATCGCGCCGAGCGGCGCGTGTCGCGCGGTCGCCATCGGCATCGGGATGCGCTTGCGGGGATCGTTCGTGCTCTCGAGATGCCGCCTCGCGCGAACCTCCGGAAATTCCGACTCGAGCCAGCTGCTCACCTGCAACGGCTCGCGCCAGGCATGGAGCATCGCACCGTGGCTTTTTGGCTCGAGCACAACCCCGTCATCGCCAAGTATTTGCCAGCCTTGGCGGGCGAGTGCGTAGGCCAGGGTGGACTTGCCCACGCCGCTCGGTCCGGCGAACAGCCATGCGATCCCATGCGGGTCGACGGCGGCCGACGCGTGGAGCTGGTAGAGTCCGCGCGCTCGCAGCGCGATCATGGCGCCGGCGCGCACGAGCCGGATGCGCGCGTCGCGGGGAGCGGAGGCGTAGTGTGCATCGCGCGAGAGGCGGGTGCCGGTGACGCGCAGCTGCGCGCCGCTCGGGGCGTCATGCAGGAGCGCGTTGGCTCCGGAAGCAACTATGTCTACGGGACCGATCCGCCACGGAGTTTCGGCAGCGTGTTGCAGGGGCGACGGAGCGTCGGCCGGCGAGCTCATCTCGCCGTGTGGTGGCTCGCTCTGTCGCTCAAGGGCACCCGACCCCGCCTCCACCGACAACACACGAGATCTGGGCGAGGCCGAGCAACATTTTCGGTGCGGAAGGCACACCGAAGAACTGCTGCGTCAGCACCATCATCGACTCGTGCACGACCAGCTGCGGCGCCGTCCAGGGGCGGCGCTGCGGGGTCTTATCGGTCGAGATGGGGTGCTGCGTGCTGTCGCTCATAAGTCCTGGTGCGGTACGGGCTACTGGAAAGACGAGGCATGGGCTAAAACGTTGCAATCATGCCGGGCGGTTCTTCTCTGGTTTACGGCTTGGGCGTCGCGTGGAAAGCGTAAGTCACGTAGCTGACGACTGCGGAGGCGCTCGCATCCTGTGCGGTGGGACCGAAGAACGTCGACAGGTGTGCCGCCTGGCCGCCGACGTACTGCGCGTATTGCGGAAGAAAATTGTCGGGAAGCAGGTTGTTCGCGGTCGTGAGCTGCGGCAGCTGCACGCCATCGATGTACACCGTCGAGGACGTCGCGCCGAACTTGCCGACGCGGTACGTGTGGAGCTGCGTCGTCGTGACATTGACGGTGGCGCCGACCCACTCCCACTTGAGCGAATAGAAGTTGAACGACGCCATGCCGATCTTGCCGTTGCCGATGCCGAGTCCGACGAACTTGACGCTGTCGATGAGGGCGAGGATCATCACCGGGTTGCTGCCGCCCGCGGTCAGCTTGAGGCTCGACTCGATGTAGGCGTTCTCGCTGCGATTGAGATTGTCCGAGCGATAGAAGAACATGTCGTCGTCTGAGCCGCGCGGGTTGTTCGTCACGGCCATCGTCAGCCCGCTCGAGTTCGCATTGTCCGCGCCGCCGTACGTGACCCCAATGCGCTTCCAGCGCGGCGATGCACCGACATCGGGAAGCGAATCGTACGTCGGGTTGTAAGCGATCGCCCAGCTGGTGTCCTGCGACTGCATGCCGCGGGGCCAGGGCGCGCTGAGCAGGACCGTGAAGCGGAAGCTGTTCACCGAAGACGGTGCGGTGAACGTCCACGTCGGATTGTTCTTCGTACTGTCACCCGCGAGCCCCTTGGCCGAGAGGCGGTCTTTGTACCAGTAGTACTTCTGATTGACGCCGGAGAAGCTCGCGGTGCCCTGCGTGTTCAGCACGTTCACCGTGGCGCCACTGTTCGCGGGCGAGACGACTGACGGCGACGTCGGAAAGAAGACGTAGACGCCGACGGTGTCGAACGGCGTCGACGTCGCGCCGTCGATCGCGCCCACTGGATACTTGAGCAGGTTGTGCACGGCGAGCGTGAACTTCCACGTCTTCAGGCCGCCTGCGTTCGTCAGCGAGAAATTCGACGTGGTCACTTTCGCAGTGACGTTCTGATTGCCGTAGATCGCGCCGGACGTGTTGCTGTCGCCTATCTGGATCGACGGGTCTAGCGACTCGAGTACTATGGTACCGTCCTCGCGCACGGTACCGCGCAGTATCCCTGCGGTCGTATTCGCGACCGGCATGACTGGAGCGACCGGGGCCGCACTCGACGTGATCTGCTGATCGCTGCAGGCACCGGCGACCATGACGAGTGTCGTCACGAGCGCGGTGCGAAGCGAGCGGCGGTTCAATGAAGAGAGCGCCATATAAAATCTCCGGTGCGACCGAGCAGAGGGGAGGATCTATTGTTGTGTTCGTCTGATTACCAGTATCGACATTCCGAGTCGATTGTTAACTGGTTCTCATCATCTCCTTCTAAACGTTTGAGATGGGATTCGGTCACGGGTACGCACATTAAAGCGAGATTTATAACTGGCTGTCTAAAATATTGACGGTACTGGCCGCGTGCAAACCTTCTATCGAGGCTTCCCGCTTCCCCCCTCTAATGAGGCTTCGGCGTCGCGTGGAACGCGTACGTGTCACCCAGCTCACCGTCGCGTTCGCATTCGCATCCTGCGCCGTAATCCCGAAAATCACTCTCAGGTGCGTCGCCTGCGCCCCCACCGTCGACGCGTACTGCGGCATGAAGTTGTTCGGCAAATTCGTCTGCGAGAACAGCTCGATGCCATCCACGTACACGGTCGCCGTACCGGCACCGAACTTCCCCACCCGGTACGTGTGCGTGCCCGTCGTATTCATCAGCAACGTCGCCCCCACCAGCCACTCCCACTGCAACGTCGCAGGATTGAACGTCGCGAAGCCGACCTGCCCACTCCCGACGCCAAGCCCCACGAACTTCACGCTGTCCGCCAGCCCAAAAATCGTCACCGGATTCGGGCCCGCGGCAGTCGTCAGCGCCACCCTCGCCTCCGCATATGCATTCTCGCTCCGATTCAAATTGTCGGAGCGATAGAAGAACATGTCCTTGCTGAAATTGCGGCCGAAAATAGTCCCAAGGTGGTTCACATCCATCAGCAGCGCGCTCGACGCCAGCGAATATGTCCCGCCATAGTTCACGCCGACCTGCTTCCACCGCGGCTTCGCATTCGCATCGGGAAAGCTGTCGCTCACCGGGTTGTAATACACCGACCACGTCGTGTCCTGCAACTGCATCCCTCGCGGCCACGGTGTGCTCAGCAAGATCGAGAACCGGAAGCTCATCACCTTCGACGGCGCCGTGAACGTGAACAATGGGTTGTTCGTCGTGCTGTCGCCCGCACTTCCCTTCGCCGCAAGCCGGTTCTGATACCAATAGTACATCTGGGTCGGAACCGTGAAGTTCGCCTGCCCTTGCGTATTCTGCACGGTCACCGCACAGCCGCACGCGCTCGGCGATACCACCGACGGCGCACTCGAGAAAAAGACATACACCCCAGTCGTATCCCACGGCACCGCCGCGCCATCGATGCTGCCGATCGGATAGTTCAGCAGGTTGTGGATCGCCAGCTTGAACTTCCACGTCTTCGTCGTGCCGTTATCCACGAGACTGAACGCAGACGAGGTCACCTTCGCGGTCACGTTCTGATTGCCATAGATCGCCTTGCTCACCGCGCTGTCCCCCGCCTGGATCGACGGATCCAGCGACTCGAGCAGCACGGTTCCGTCCTCGCGCACGGTCGCACGCAGTACCCCGCTCTGGTTCGAGCTCACCGGCGGAGGAGCCGGCGGCACACTCGACGTGAGCGACTGATCGCTGCATGCCCCGGCAGCGAGACTCAACGCCATCGTCATGCCGATGCCGACTGACCGGCACCGCAGCGTCGCGAGCGACATGGTAGTTCTCCGGAAGGACCGAGCTGAAGACAATGCTTAGAGGTTTCTCACAATCACCCTAAAGGCGGCCTCGCTCCCATGGGGACACATTAATTCGTTTCCCCATCGCCCTCTCTATCACATTCGCCCCTCCCTCAGCTCCGGCACCCCCACCTACCCCATCAACTCCAGCCTCCTCGCCGAAGCCACCCACCCCGCCACAGCCACCGGATCCTCCCGGTCCCACAACACCACTCCCTTCATCCTCGCCCCACTCGCCTCCACCGCCGCCAGCAACGCCGCCAGCGACGCATGCGTGCTCCGCCCCCGCCGCACGCAAACCACCACCTCACCCACCGACCCCGCCGCCACCGCAATCGTCCCCTGCTCAGGCGTCGACGCACTCACCACCACGGTCTCATATCGCCTGCGCAACCGTCCCACCTCGCTCCCGAATTCCTCCGCCACCGCTTGCAGCGTTCCCGCCAACACCCCACTCGGCAACACATCAATACTCCGCCCCCGGCTCACCAACACGCTCGATATCGCGCCCGCCCAACCCAATCGCTGCGCGAGCACGTCGGCCACACCGGGCACCGCCGGTACTCCCATCATCGTCGCCACCGGCTGCGCTCGAAAATCCGTATCGAGCAACAGCGTCGGCCGCCCCGTCCTCGCCGCGATCGCAGCGAGATTCGCCGCTACACTCACGGTCACGAACGGATGATCCCCCGCAATCGCAATCACCGTCAGATCGAACGTCGCATCCGCGAGCTGACCGTAGAGCAGTCGATATGCATCTGATGACTGCTCGATCGACGGAGGCACCTCGCGATCCGCACTCCGTCGCTGACGATCCGGCACCTCGCTCCGCGCGCCGATAGTCACCAGCACTCGCGCTCCACTCAGCAACTCCGCCTCCGCGACATCCGCAATGCGCGGCCACCGCAGCTCCCTCCCCAGCGCGAGCGCGAGCGCGATCACGACCGCGACCACCGCCGCCGCAAGCACGAGCGTCGCGCCTCCCACACCGAACATTCCGGGCGACTCATCGTCATCACGCGCACGCGCGACACTGTCCGCTGCACGCGCACTCGTTGCACTCTGCACCGCTACCGTGTACGCATGCTCCGCAGAATCCCGCGCCGCGATGAGCGGCATCGTATCGACGACCGCGCCCATCACCGGCGGCGGCGTCAACGAATCGATCTGCCGGCGAAGCTCCGCTCGCCTGTTCCGCGCCACCGTCTCTATCTCGTGGCCGATCGCGCCCACGCGCGCTGTCAGCGCGACGAAGATCGGATCCGCGCCCTCCGACGATCCGAAGTCCGTGCGCGCCCTGTCGAGATCGTTGAGTGAGTCGAGCAGCTGTCCGATACGCGGCGCCCCAGTCATCGGCGCCGCCGTGCCCAGCGCGCGGAACGACGCGACGAGCGGCGCGTCATCCGATCGCACGAGAAGGCGCGTGAGCTCTGCCGCGGCGCTCGCGAGCGAATCGCGCCGGGCACCAGCGGCCGGCGAGAGCGCATCGCTCTGCAGCGTACTTCGATGCTGCGCGCGCGCGGCCGTCAACACACCCTCCGCCCTCCGCAGTCGCGCCGCCGCACGCCTCTCCGCCGAGTCCAGCGCCGCACTGTCGGCGTGCGACGAGAGTGTCGCACCTCTTCCCGCCTCGCGCGCGGTCGAGCGGGCGAGCAGCAGAAACGAGAAGAGCGCGATCACGAATGCGATCCCCCCGACCTTCGCGAGGAAGACCGGACGCTCGTACACGTTGCTCGCGCGGCGTCGCATCCACGTCGCCGTATACTCGGCTGTCGACACTCGGCTACCGCGGGTGATGATAAAAGGGGCGACGATGCCTCAGCATCTTCGCCCCCGATTACTCGCGCCGGACCGAGTCGTCCGGCGCTGCTCCCAACGCGTTACTGAATCGTAATCACGCCCTTCATGCCGAGCGCGAGGTGCGGCGTGCAATGGAAATCGTACGCGCCGGGCGGAATCTTCGCGAACGAGATGACATACGTCTCGTTCGGCTGAAGCAGCATGGGGCCTTCGAGCGCGCCCATCGAGTGGTCACCCGGCATGTTCGCGCCGAGCTGCGGCTGCACTGCCGGCGGAATCTTGGCGGGATCGAAGCCAACGCTGTGCGGGCCACCCGAAACGTTCGTGAACTTGATCGCGTCGCCTTCCTTGATCGTGATATTCGCGGGATCGAAACGATATCCCTTCTCGTCGCCGAGCATCTTCACGTCGATCGTCTTGCCCGTTGCCGGTGCAGCCGCAACGGCGCCAGCGGCAGGCGCAGCGCCCGCAGCGGGAGCAGCCATCGCCGTCGAGCTATCCGCCGCCGCAGGAGCAGCGGTCGTCGTCGTGGTCGTCGACGTTACAGCCGTCGAATCCGTCTTGGTAGCACTCTTGTCGCCGCCGGCGCATGCGCCGAGGACAAATACGCTCGCGAGGAGCGCGCGTCCGATAACCTGCATTCTTATAGCCTCCAGTACCGTTCCTGTATGCGAACCTAGCTCCGCACCCCGCGGAGATTCCAAATCTACCCGTCTCCACGGCGAAATTGCAAACCATCCCGGCCTCCAACAGGTTGACGCATCCGGGCGTGCCCGATAGCTTGGATTCCATGATCATGATCTGCCGCCATCATCGCACGCACCACCACGGCCACACGGGTCGGGGCGTCGCGTGCTTGCCAGGCTGATCATTTAAGCCCAAGGCAATCCGGCGTCTTCGGCCCGTCCATCCTCGGACGGGCCTTTTTTGTGTCACCTCCAGTCGAATCGGGAAACGAAAATGTCCGCGTCAACGGTCGAGAAATGCTGAGAGTCGCGCTGCCGAACAAGGGAAGACTCGCGGAGGACGTCCGCGAGCTCTTCGGCGACGCAGGCCTCGAAGTCCGTGCGCGAGGCGAGCGCGCCCTCGTCGCCTCACTGGGTGGCGAGTTCGAGGCGATCCTCGTGCGCGCGAAGGACATCCCGGAGTTCGTGGCGGACGGGGCGGCGGACGTCGGCGTCACGGGGTGGGATCTCGTCTGCGAGTCCGGGCGCGAGCTCGGAATGCTCCTCGATCTCGAGTTCGGCGGATGCCGGCTGGTGGTCGCCGCGCGCGATGACAGCGGCGTCGCGACGATCGACGATCTCAAGGGGTCGCCGCGGGTTGCGACCGTCTTTCCGCATCTCGCACGCAGCTATTTCGATCGCATCGGGAAGGCGGTGACCATCGTCCCGGTCTCCGGCGCGACGGAGATCGCCCCACATCTCGGCATCGCCGACATCATCGTCGATCTGACATCGTCCGGCTCGACCTTGCGCGTGCACCAGCTCCACGAGGTCGCGACGGTGTTGGAGTCGAGCGCGAGGCTCATCTGCGCAGCAAATCCTTCTTCACCCGCCGTCGCCAAATCGACCGCTGAGCTTGCTGAGGCGCTGTCGAGTGTGCTGCGGGCTCGGGACAAGCGTTATGTGATGGCGAATGTGCCGAGGGAGTCACTGGAGAAAGCCCGACGGGTGATGCCGGGAGTGAATGGGCCCACGGTGATCGACATCCTCGACGGTGGCACCTATGTCGCTGTCCACGCAGTAGTTGCGCAGTCGGCCATCTATCGGACCGTGGCGGATCTCAAGGCGCTCGGCGCTCAGGGAATCCTCGTGACGCGAATCGAGAGGCTAATGCCGTGAGCGAGCTCTTCCGTCGGCGGGGAAGCCTCGAGTCGCTTTCGCCCGGTGACCAGCTCGCGCTCGCCGATCGCTCCACCACTTCGGACGACGCGGTCCGCGCGAGCACGGCGGCGATCGTCGCCCGGGTCCGCGCGAATGGCGATCGGGCGCTGGTGGAGCTCGGCGCCGAATTCGATGGTGCATCGCTGACGGCGCTCTCGGTGCCGCGCGAGGCGCGCGTGCGCGCCCTCGCCACGATCGATGCTCCGGTGCGCGCGGCGCTCGAGCGCGCGGCGGCGAACATCGAGGCGGTGCATCGAGCCTTTCTCCCGCGCACCACCGAGCTCGAGGTCGAGCCGGGGGTCGTAGTCGGGCGACGTCCCGATCCGCTCGACTCCGTCGGCGTGTACGCGCCGGGCGGACGCGCGGCATATCCGAGCTCGGTGCTGATGGGTGTCGTCCCGGCGCGAGTCGCCGGCGTGCAGCGCATCGTTCTCTGCTCGCCGCCGGGATCCGACGGGCTCCCGTCGCAAGCGGTGCTCGCAGCGGGCGAGCTCGCGGGTGCGACAGAGGTGTACGCCGTCGGTGGCGCGGGCGCGATCGCGGCGCTCGCGTACGGCACGGAATCCATCGCGCCGGTGCGTCGCATCGTCGGCCCCGGCAACGCGTACGTCGCCGAGGCGAAGTTGCAGGTCTCGGGGATCACCGGAATCGATTCGCCGGCGGGACCGAGCGAGCTGCTCGTCATCGCCGACGCAACGGCGAGTGCGACGAGCGTTGCGCGCGAGCTGCTCGCGCAGGCGGAACACGATCCGCGCGCAGCGGTGGTGGTGGTCGCCCTGAGCGAGTCGTGTGCGCGCGCAATCGCCGTTGCCGTCGGTTCGCTGATTGCCGATGAGCCGCGACGCGAGATCATCGCGGAGGCGATGGCGACGCGCGGCGCGCTGCTCTGGTGCGAGTCGCTGGATAGTGCGATCGCCTTCTCCAACGGCTACGCGCCGGAGCACTTGCTGCTCGCGCTCTCTGATCCCGACGCGGCGCTCGAGCGCGTGCGCAATGCGGGCACCGTCTTCCTCGGCTCGACGTCGTCGGTCGCATTCGGCGACTACATGACCGGTGCAAACCACGTGCTGCCGACGGGCGGGCTGGCGCGCTCGTACTCCGGACTGTCGACGCTCGACTTCGTGCGCTGGACGACCTATCAGCGTGTGTCGCGCGAGGCAGCGCAGGGGATGACACCGAGTGTGGAGGCGCTTGCGGAGCGGGAGGGATTGCCTGCGCATGCGGCGGCCGCGCGCGAGGCGAGGCACGGTGCAGGCGCGGCACGCGAGGCGAAGGAGCAGGGAAGCGTCGCGCGCTCGCGCCCGCCCATGCGCGCGCGCGAGACGCTGCGGGAGCTCTCGCTCTACCGGCCGAACCGCGCGCCCTGCGCTCTCGACCTCAGCGACAACACGAATCGCTGGGGCGTACCGCCATTCGCGGCGCTGGCACTGCAGGAGCTCGACTCCGAGCGAGTGACGCGCTACCCGCAGGTCTACACGCCGGAGCTGAAGATCGCGCTCGCGGAATACGCGGGCGTGCGCGCAGACGAAGTGGTGATCGGCTGCGGCTCGGACGACATTCTCGACTCCGCAATCCGCGCCTTCGCAGAGCCCGGCGACACGCTCGCCTACTTCGATCCAACCTTCGGGATGCTCCCGATCTGGGCGCGCATGAACGGACTCGTCGCCGCGCCGATCACTGCGACGAATCCCTACGTGGTGGACATCGGCGCGCTGCTCGCGACGCGCGCGCGCGTCACCTATCTCTGCTCGCCCAACAATCCCACCGGTCTCGCGCTCTCACGCGCAGAGATCGAGCGCGTCGTCGAGCACGCAGCGGGGATCGTCATCCTCGACGAGGCGTACGCGGAGTTTTCCAGCGACGGATGGCTCGGCGAGTCGCCGCATCATCCGCGCCTCATCGTTGCACGCACGATGTCGAAGGCGTTCGGGCTCGCGGGGCTACGCATCGGCTACGCCACCGGTGCCGCGAGCACGGTGCTGCAGGTGGAGAAGGCGCGCGGACCATACATGGTGAGCGGCGCAGCGGAGCGCGCGGCACTCGCGGCGCTGCGCAACGATCTCGAGTGGGTGCGCACGCACATCGCGGCCGCGCAGGAGTCACGCGCCCGATTCGCGCAGGAGCTCGATGCGGCCGGTATCGCGTACATTCCATCCGCCGCAAATTTCATCTTCGTTCCCGTATCCGATGCGGATGCGGTCGCAACACGGATGCGATCTGCCGGCGTCGCCGTGCGCCCATTCGCGAAGGTGACTGGAATCGGCGATGGCGTGCGCATCACCGTCGCGCCGTGGCCGATGATGGAGACCGCGCTACGCGCGTTGCGCGATGCGATGACGAGATGAAAGTCAGCGTCTTCGACTACGGGGCAGGGAATCTCCACTCGCTGATCAAGACCCTCGCGCACGACGGCGCACACGTCGAGATCGAGACGGATCCCGCCATCGCCGCGCGCGCCGACGTGCTCGTGCTTCCCGGCGTCGGCGCCTTCGGCCACGCCGCCGCGCGCCTCGCCCCCGGACTTGCCGACATGCGCAGCGCGCTCGCCGATGGCCTCCCGTGCCTCGGCATCTGCCTGGGCATGCAGCTGCTCTTCGACGCGAGCGACGAAGGCACGGGCGACGGGCTCGGCGTTTTCTCCGGGCGCGTGAGGCGGCTCGAAGGCGGTCGTGTGCCGCAGATCGGCTGGAACTCGATCGACGATGCACACGATCCTTTGCTCGACATAGCCCCGTTGGCCATCGCATACTACGCCAACAGCTACGTATGTCATCCCGACGACCTCGCGTGCGTGCACGCCTGGAGCGCGCACGGCACCACGCGCTTCCCCGCATTCGTGCGCGCCGGTCGCACCGTCGGGGTGCAATTCCATCCCGAGAAGAGCTCGACACCAGGCGTCGAGCTCGTGCGCGCATTTCTGCGCGAGGCTGCGCGATGATCGTGATCCCTGCGGTAGATCTGCGCGAAGGTGCATGCGTCCAGCTCGTCGGCGGCTCCTATGCTGACGAGCAGGTGCGCCTCGAAAATCCGCTCGAGGTTGCGCGCGGATGGACACGTGCGGGCTTCTCGCGCCTGCACGTCGTCGACCTCGACGCAGCAACGGCTCGCGGCGACAACGCCGCCATCGTCCGCGACATCCTCGGCGAGGTCCCCGCGAACATCCAGGTAGGCGGTGGCGTCCGCAGCGGCGACACGATCGATCGACTCCTCGACGAAGGCGCGACGTGGGTGGTCCTCGGCACGCGCGCGCTCGAGGAGCCCGAGTGGCTCGCCGGAACCGCGTCGTCGTTCCCTGGCCAGCTGATCGTCGCCGCCGATGTGCGCGCGCGACAGGTCGTCACGCGAGGCTGGGCGCGTACACTCCCGCGCACCGTGCTCGACGTCATTGAGCAGCTCAACGACATCCCGCTCGGTGGCGTCCTCGTCACCGCAGTGCATCGCGAAGGACAGCTTGCCGGCACCGATCTCTTCCTCATGGAAGATGTGGCCGAGCTCTCCGCCCATCCGGTGATCGCGTCGGGTGGCATCACCACTGTCTCCGACCTGCGCGAGCTTGCCGATCGCGGCATCGCCGCCGCGGTTGTCGGGATGGCACTTTACACCGGCGCGATGGATGCGCGTGCGGTGGCCGAGGAGTTTGCATCATGAAATGGGAGCGAGTCCGATGACAGTCGTCGTGCGCAACACGCGCGAAACGCAGATTCGTGTCGAGGTGGTGCCTGGAAGCGGCACCTCGGAAGTCGACACGACGATCCAGTATCTCGATCACATGCTCGTGACGCTCGCGCGCTACGCGTCGCTCGATTTGAAGGTGAGTGCGCGCGGTGACCTGCGTCATCATCTCATTGAGGACGTCGCGATCGCGCTCGGCGCGGCCATCGCCGCGCTCGTGCCGCCACGAGCCGCCCGCTACAGCGACCGCTTCATCCCGATGGACGATGCCCTCGTCCACGTTGCGTTCGATCTCGGCGGCCGGCCGTACTACGAAGGTCCACTGCCGAGCGATCTCTACGACCACTGGTTCCGCTCGTTCGCGGACAACGCGCTCGCGACCGTGCATGTGCGCGTGATTCGCGGCCGCGACCGGCACCATGTGGTCGAAGCGGCCTTCAAGGCGCTCGGCGCATCGCTTCGTCAGGCACTGGTCGCCGATGGCGCGAGCGCGGTGTTCAGCACGAAGGGCGCGGTCGGACTCGAGGTCGGCTGATGCTCGCGCGACGAGTCGTCGTCTGTCTCGATGTGCAGGGCGGACG
>JALYSW010000233.1 GCA_030854615.1 Gemmatimonadota bacterium | reverse complement strand
ATCTGTACCGGCACTGCGGCCGTCACTTAACCCGCCGCGACGGCCGGCTCGAGCTCGGGCGCTGCGACCTCCCACTCATTGCCGCACTTCATGCACTTCCGGAAATCGCCGCGCGCCTTGGTCGACTTCATCTCGGCGCCCATGAAGTGGCAGTCCGGGCACTCCTCGAGAATCGGTTTGTTCCAGGCGATGAAGTCGCAGTTCGGGTGGTTCGCGCATCCGTAGAACGCGCGTCCGCCGCGCTTCGAGCGAAGCTGGATGATGTCGCCGCCATCCTTCGGACACTTGATGCCGGTTGGGAGCGCGCGCGTGCCGCGGCACTTCGGAAAGCCGCTGCAGCCGAGGAACTCGCCCGAGCGTCCCTGGCGAATCACCATGAACTTGCCGCACTCGTGACAGATCTCCGTCGTCATTACGGCGGGTTTGCGGTCGCGGCCGAGCGGGCGCGTGTACGTGCACTCGGGGCGATGCTCGCACGCGAGATACGGCCCGAAGATCCCGCCCTTCGCTATCAGCTTCCCGCCGTCCTTCGGACAGCGCTCCGTTTCCAGCATCGAGAGGTCGTGCGCCTCGGCGATGAGATCTTCGACGTTCGCCGCGTTGAGCGATACGAGGAACGGATCCCAGAATTCCTCGAGCACGCGCTGCCAGCCGATCGTCCCCGCCTCGACCTTGTCCAGCTCTCCTTCCATTCCCGACGTGAACTCCACGTTGAAGATGTCGGGGAACTGCATGACCATGATCTTGGCGACGGTTTCACCGAGCGGCGTTGGAGTGAAGCGACGCTGCTCGAGGAGCACATAGTGGCGGTCCGCGAGAACCGAGATGATCGACGCATATGTAGATGGTCTACCTATGCCGAGCCGCTCGAGCTCCTTCACGAGGCTCGCTTCGCTGAATCTGCCCGGCGGCTCGGTGAAGTGCTGCTTGGGAACGATCTCCTTCACCGGAATCCGTTCGTTGAGCGCGACCTCGGGAAGCGCCTGCTCGTCTTCGAGCGCGCGTCCGTCGCCTTCTTCGTGGGCCTCGCGATAGAGCGTCAGGAAGCCCTCGAACTTCACGATGCTTCCCGTGCTGCGGAACAGATAGTCGCGCTGCCCGTCCGCCTTGCGCCCCTCGTTGCCATCGATGAGGAAGTCGACGGTAGTCGTGTCGAACACCGCCGGAGCCATCTGCGAGGACATGAAGCGCTTCCAGATCAGCTCATACAACTTGTACTGCTCGGGCGTCAGGAATTTCTTGACGTGCTCCGGACGGCGCGTCGGATCCGTGGGACGCACCGCTTCGTGCGCGTCCTGCGTGTTCGCCTGCCCCGCCTTGCCGTAGAGCTGCGCACTCTTCGACAGGAAGTGCGCGCCGAAGAGCGTCGTCAGATAGTCGCGCGCCTGCTGCGCCGCAAGCTCGGAGATTCGCGTCGAGTCCGTGCGCATATAGGTGATGAGTCCCACTGCGCCTTCGGGGCCAAGCTCGACTCCTTCGTACAGCCCCTGCGCAACGCGCATCGTCTTCTTGCTGCCGAAGCTCAGCTTCTTCGCGCCTTCCTGCTGCAGCGTGCTCGTGGTGAATGGCGCCTGCGGATTCTTGCGGCGCTCGCGGCGGCGAAGATCGGTAACCTGGAAGCTTTCACGCGACTTCACCGCGTTGACGATGTCCATCGTGTCGCGCTCGTTGCCGAGCTCCGCCTTCTTACCGTTCACCTGGTGCAGACGCGCGATGAATTTCTGCCCTTCCTTCTCGAGCAGCGCCTCGATCGACCAGTATTCGACGGGCTTGAATGCGCGGATCTCGCGCTCGCGCTCGACGATCAGGCGAAGCGCGACGGTCTGCACGCGGCCGGCCGAGAGTCCCTTGCGAACCGTCTTCCACAGTAGAGGACTCGCCTTGTAGCCGACGAGACGGTCGAGCACACGGCGCGCCTGCTGTGCGTGTACCTTCTTCTCGTCGATGACGCCGGCGTTCGCGATCGCGGCGTGAACGGCATCGCTCGTGATCTCGTGGAAGAGTACGCGCTCCGGCGCCGGCGTCCCCTTCTGCTTGATCGTCTCGGCCACGTGCCAAGCGATCGCCTCACCCTCGCGATCAGGATCGGTCGCGATGTAGACGTGGGATGCGACCTTCGCCGCTCCGCGCAGCTCGGCGAGGGTTTTCTCCTTGCCGGGGACGGGAACGTACTTGGGCGCGAAGCCGTGCTCGATGTCGATGCCGAGCCCCTTTTCGGGGAGATCGCGGACGTGACCGACGGTCGCGCGAACGCGGTATTCGGAGCCGAGGTATTTTCCGATGGTCTTCGCCTTCGCGGGCGACTCGACGATGACGAGCGACTTGCCGGCCATACCCGGAACGTCGAGCTCCGGAAAGTCGTTGCGCGACGATCTCTTCTTGGCGGGCGCGCGTTTCCGCGCCGCGGCCGGAGCGGCAGCGGCTGCGCTGATTGCCTTCTTCGCGCGCGGCTTCTTCGTCACCAGCGCGACGACGCCGTCCATTTCACCGGGTGCAAGCGCGGCGCTCGCTGCTGCCGCTTTCACGGGGCGCGCTCGCTTTGCGGCAGTCGTAGCTGTCTTAGCCTTTTTCCGTGTAGCCATTTATCAGTGCACCGTCACATTGTCGCCGTTGAGGCCATCATCGAGATAGCCCACGCCTTCCATCAATGCCCGGATATCGTCGATCGCGATCCGGCCGTCGATCTGCTGAAGCGCTCGCTCGATCAACTGCTCCAGCTCGGCCGACGACAGTAGCCCCGACCCGCTGAGGGCAATGAGGTGCCCCCAGGCGTCTGGTGCGAACCGTCCCCGCTCGTGCGGTCCAAGCACTCTGAATGTCATTCCGTCTCCCGAAGGCCCAACTGCACAGTATCAACGATTGCCGCAGGCCATCGCCACAAAAGCACCGCGAAGCGTATCCAATCGCGGAATATATTAAAAACAAAGGACTTAGCGCGTTCGTTCCACTGCCACTTCGGCAAGGTAGTCAGGCTGTCAAGACAGAGCAAGCCGGGCTATTGTCGCTATAAGCTGTTGTGATTTAACGACTTCCACATCCACAACATGATCCGCCTCCAGATAGCCGGCCTCGCGCTCGGCGAGGAGCTTTCGGAGCGCATCCAGCGGGTCGGCCGTCTGCAACAACGGACGAATCCTGCGTCCCCGCAAGATCCTGCCGATCGCGACCTCCGCCTTGACTCTGAGGTAGATCATACGCGCGGGGGGTCGTAAAAGTGCCGCGGCGCCAGGAATAGTAGTCCAGCCTCCACCGGGCGCGAGGATCATTCCATTGCTAAGAGCGAGCTCTCTCGTGAGCGCCAGCTCGAGCGCACGAAAGCCCGACTCGCCGACTTCCGAGAAGAGCTGAGCAATCGATTTCCCCTCGCGGCGCTCGATTTCCGAATCAAAATCGAGGAAGGGGCGTCCGAGTCGTCGCGCCACGCGGCGGCCCACGGTCGACTTCCCGGAGCCGGGAAGTCCCACGAGGATGACGTGGGGACTACTCGTGGATTCGTCCGGCAATGTGTGCGACGTAGGCGTCGTGATTTCTCTTCGTCTCAGCCACCGAATCGCCGCCGAACTTTTCGAGCATCGCCTGCGCGACTACGAAGCAGACCATTGCCTCCGCGATAACCCCCAGCGCGGGAACCGCAGTGACGTCGCTCCGCTCGGCCGTCGCCACCGCAGGGGTCGAGCTCGCGAGGTCGACGGTGCCCAACGGGCGCATGAGCGTGGAGATGGGCTTCATGCCGACGCGAACGATGAGCGGCTCCCCCGTCGTGATCCCGCCCTCGAGGCCGCCCGCGCGATTCGTGCGGCGCTTCACGTTCCCGGTGCGTGCGCGGTTCGCGTGGAGCTCGATCTCGTCGTGCACCTCGGATCCCGGGATGCGCGAGGACTCGAAACCGATGCCGATCTCGACCCCCTTCACGGCGGGGATCGACATGATCGCGGCGGCGAGGCGCCCGTCGAGCTTGCGGTCCCACGAGACGTGGGAGCCGAGTCCGACAGGAAGCCCGTCGCAGACGACCTCGACGATGCCGCCGAGGGTGTTCCCATCCTTTTTCGCGGCGTCGATACGCTCGATCATCTTCGCCTCGGCGGCAGCGTCGAGCGTGCGAAGAGGCGAGCCGTCGACGGCTGCGTTCAGCTCGGCGGCAGCGGGGAATACGGTGGGTCGAGCGGCATCGATGCCGCCGAGATGCGTGAGGTGGCTGCCCGTGGCGATACCGAAGTCGCGGAGGAACTTGCGGCAGATCGCGCCGGCGGCGACGCGCGCGGTAGTCTCGCGCGCGGAGGCGCGCTCGAGGATGTCGCGCGCGTCGTCGCGATCGTACTTGAAGACGCCCGAGAGATCGGCGTGCCCCGGACGCGGGCGCGTGACGCTGCGCTTGCGTGGCGCGGGATCGCCCTCGCGCGGCGCGGAGTCCATGATCTCCGTCCAACTCTTCCAGTCGCGATTGGGGATGAGCATCGCGATCGGCGAGCCGATCGTTTCGCCGGCGCGAACTCCGGAGAGGAACTGCACCGCGTCCTGCTCGATTTGCATGCGTCGGCCGCGGCCGTAGCCCTGCTGCCTGCGCACGAGGTCGACGTCGACATCGGCGGCGAGCAGTGCGAGGCCGGCCGGCATCCCTTCGAGGATCGAGACGAGTGCGGGGCCGTGTGATTCACCGGCGGTGGTGAAACGAAGCATGTTGGCGGTTCGGGGAGACGACGATCGCGGCGAGGTGCATGGATAAAGTACGACCGCCCGTCGCAGATCGCGACGGGCGGTCGAAAAAGCTTACTACGGGAGCGAGGTTAGAGGCAGGCCGCCAACTGTGCCGCCGTCACCGTGACGATCACGACACCGTGAGCCGTCGCGCCGACCAACACCACGTTGCCGCCGGCGATCGGAGCAGACTTGATCGGACCGATGACGGGATCGCGAGTCGGGACGGTGAGACACACCCGGAAGATGTTCGTGTTGTAGACCTCGAGCTGCGGCTGGCTGGACGCCGCAAAGAGGAGCTTGTTGCCGGTTGGGCCGGGGCCCGGGATTCCGGCGTTCTGCGGGTGGAAGTCGATACCCGCGTTGCCCGACGAGGTCTGGAGAAGCCCCTGGAGGCGCAGCGTGGCATCGAAGAGATAGGTAGAATCTGCGCGCACACCGGAGAGCTCGCCGTCAAAGTTGATCGCCACACCGGAGACCGGAGTCGAGGTGTTCGCGATGAAGTCGGTGACGAGGAAGGATCCGGAGACGCCGTTGTCTTCTGCAGGAATCGGAAGCGCGTGGGTTATTCCCTTCGGATCGACGAAGGTGGTGACGAAGCCGATCGTCGGATCGTACAGCAGCGCGCGACTGTTTGGCTGCGTGCCCGTACCACCGGCCGCTCCACCTTCGCCGATGACCGCGCGACGGAAGTTGCCGGAATTGCGTGTGTAGGTCGTGTCGCGGAAGCCGAGCAGCGGCACCTTGATCACGATCGAATAGTAGGACGTGTCGATGCCGGTGACGAACCGCTGACGGAAGGGGACGATCGCGCCGGTCGAGCCAATACCCTGCGCCGCGATGCGCTGGACCTGGAGCGTATCCTTCGTCTCGACGGACTGACCTTCGGCCTGTTCGAAGAAGAAGTGCGACTGGTGCGTGTTCAGATTCTCCCAGCGGACGGTACCCAGGTTGGTGAAGGGCGTCGTCTGTCCGGGCGTCGGCGTCGTCGAGTAGACGAGCACGACATCGCCGCATGGAGATCCGGGAGCGGTGGGACCCTTACAGGTCGCCGCCAGATACTGCGGACGATCGCTGAAGACGTAGTCAGTAATGGTCTCCGTGAGCAAACCGTTCGACCCCGTGGTCGATGTCACTGACTGCGCGAGCAGGATCGGAAGCGGATAACGATAGACTTCCTGCTGCGTGTTCGTGTTGACGTAGCTGATCAGCGTACCACCGGAGTTCGCCACGAGGAGCGTGTCTCCCATGGTGCCGTCGCGATCCACCGGCCACGGCGCGAGACCCCACGGGCGCGAGCCCACAGAGATCGGCGTGTGGAAGGTCGAGTCGTTCAGGTTGAACACGTCGAGCTCATTGCGCTCGATGTTGCTGAGATAAATGCTATTGGTCGGCGGGTGATAGATCGCGTCCGCCACGAGCCCACCGGCCGCGAGCGGCGTGGTGAGACCCGCTACTACCACAACGGTGTCGGTGCGAATGACGCCGCCATTTCCAACCGGCTTGCGAGCGTAATCGCGGGTGTTCGCATTGCGGGCGAACGCCTGGACCTGCAGCGAAGTCGGGAAGGAGGTGACCGGCAGATTCATTCTGAACGTGTGCGTGTACGAGCTCGTGCTCGCCGGCACCGCGATCGAGTCTGCGGAGAAGAACGGCGTACCACTTGGCAGATTGCGCACTTCATAGCCAACCCAGGTGATCCCTGAGCGATCGCGTGCCTCGACGTGGATCGTATCGCGGCTCTCTATCCGCTTCGCGATCTGGAAGTCGACGACCGGAGTGGTGTTGGTAGGAACGATGTTGGTGACGAAGAGCGAGACCGGAGCGCCGAGCGTCTGACGGCCCAGCGAATCGATCATGAACGGCGTGATCGTGAGCGTGCCCGTGCTCGCACCGACCAGGCTGAGAGCCGTGTCGACGGTGATCGAGTCGAGCAACGGACTCGAGAAGAGTACGGAATCGCGGAATGGCGTGGCGAAGACACCCGAGGCGATGTAGCCGAGCCCCTTCACCTTCGACGCAGTCTTGCCGCTGATGTTGACGGCGAGCGAGAAGCCGACGACGGCGGTGTCCGTGCTGTGCGGGTTCGTGATCACGACCGCGGCAGCACCGCCGCCGCCGGAGGTGATGACGAGCGTGTCGGGGTGGGCGGCGTTGTGCGCGCCGTCCATCGCCGTCGCGACCACGGTGATCTGCGTGCCGGTCGGAACGGTCGACGGAATGTTGAGCGAGTACGGAATGTCGACCGATGTGACCGCGGTATGGAACGTCGTGTCGAAGCCGCCCGAGAGTCCGGCCGCCGAGACGCGGGCGTGAACCGTGAGCAGCCCGAGGTTGTCGGTCGCGTGCGTGGTGAACGAGATCGACGAGTCGGTGGACGAGGTTTGCGTCAGCGTGACCGTAGGCCGCCCCGTGTCGCAGGTGGCGCAGGTGGACCCGCTTCCCTCACCGCACGCGCCAATGATGGCGACGACGGCCAGACCGAAGGCGGCCGCTGCGAGACGGCGCGCCGGGGAGAGTCGTGCGGAGTTGGGATTCATATGATCGGGTCTCAGCGGATTAACGGTCGCTACCGGGAGCGCCGAGCTTCTCGCCTTCATCGACGATGTGCGGCGTAACCAGAATCAGGAGGTCGTTCTTGTCTTCTTCGGTGCGCGTCTCGCCGAACAGCTTGCCGAGGAACGGCAGGTCGACGAGGAGCGGAATGCCGACCTTCGACTGCGTCACCGATGTGACGGTCAGTCCGCCGATCACGGCAGTCTCACCATCGCCGACGAGGAGCTCGTTATCGGCGCGCTGCTTGAGGAAGGTGTATCCGAGGTCCGACGCGGCTGCCTGGAGCTGCGAGCGCTCGGCGTGCAGCGTCATGAGAATCTTGCGGTTGTTCGTGATGTGCGGGGTGACCGTGAGGATGATACCGGTCTCCTTGAACGACACGGTTGCACGCGGCGCCTGCGCTGCCGTTCCACCCTGGCTGAGCGATCCGATATCGATGATTCGAATCGGCGTCTCTTCACCGGAGAGGATCTCGGCCTTGCGATTGTCGAGCGTGACGATGCTCGGCTCCGCCTGCACGTCGGCGAGTCGAACTTCCTGCAGAGCGTCGAGGAACGACGTCAGATTGAACTTGCCGAGCGCCGTCGAGAAGATGAGCGAGAGGGCCGGGTTGACGACGCGGGCGTTGGCGTTGGACACCGCCGCGAGCGAGTTGCCGCCGATCTCGATCACGTTCTGCGCCTTCGAGTACGGAGTTCCGGTGACTGCATCCGGTACGCCGTCGCCGTTCGTGTCGACCGGCTTGAAGGTGGACGGGTCGGTGCGCTGCATCAGCGCATTGAAGAAGGTGCCGTTGGAGCCGAAGTCGTAGCTGACGCCGATGTCCTCGATGTTCGTGCGGTTGACGAGGATGATCTTGGCCTTAATCGAGACCTGCGGCGTGCGAACGTCGAGGTCCTTCACATAGTTCGAGATTTCCTGAAGCCGCGATGCGACATCGGTGACGAGCAGGCGGTTGGTTGCCGAGTCGGCGGA
>JALYSW010000422.1 GCA_030854615.1 Gemmatimonadota bacterium | reverse complement strand
TGCCTATGCCGCGCGTAGCTGATCGACACTACGGGGCCGTGCACGCAGAGGTTTCCGCGCGACGCAACGAGCCATGGAAAAAGAAGATAGCGCGGATGCGTGACAGGCGACAGCACACTAGCGGGGCGCCGTTCGGATCTGCACGAGCCGCTCCCTCGCGAGCCGCCGCCCCGTTGGCGTGGCCGCCAATCCGCCGCCCGCGGTTTCGCGGTAGCGGACGTCCATGTTGCGCCCGATCTCGCCCATGACGTCGATCACCTCGTCGACCGGAATCGCGAACGCGATCCCCGACAGCGCCATCTCGATGCCGGCAAGCGCAAGCGCGGCGCCCGTGGCATTCCGGAACACGCACGGCAGCTCGACGAGCCCACCGAGCGGATCGCAGACGAGGCCGAGCGTACCCTGCATCGTGAGGGAGACGGCGTGCCCTGCCTGCGACGGTGTGCCGCCGAGCATCTCCGTCGCCGCGCCAGCGGCCATTCCCGCAGCTGCGCCGGTCTCCGCTTGGCATCCGCCCTCCGCGCCCGAAAGCGACGCGCGCTCGGCCACCACCGCGCCGATGAGTCCCGCAGTCGCGAGCGCATCGATGACGCGCTCGTCGCCGATCCTGCGATCGCGCGCGAGGCCGGTGAGCACGGCTGGAAGGACACCCGCGCCGCCCGCCGTGGGCGCCGCAACGATGACCCCCATCGCGGCGTTGACCTCCTGCACCGCGAGCGCGCGTGCGAGCACATCGCTGAAGAGCGTGTTGGACATCGGCCCCGCACTCGACTTCGCGACGAGCAGCGCGTCGCCGCCAACGAGTCTCGATGCGGAGCGGAGATCGCCCTCGAGCCCGCGCTCCACCGCATTGCGCATCACCTCGAGCGCGCGCCGGAGTGCGCTGCGAATGTCATCGACGGTGCGCCCCTGATCCTTGCTCTCGAGCGCGAGCGCGGTGGCGGAGAGCGTTCGACCACTCCCTTCCGCGTCGCGGATCGCATCGGCGAGCGACTTGTACACGCTACCCTCCGACCTTGTCGAGTAAGCGCACCCACTTCACCCAGTCGAGATCGTCGATCGCGGCGCGCGCCGCCTCGCCCGGCGGCTCGTCGCACTCGATCACCATGAATGCGTCGCCGCCGCGCTCTTTTCGCGAGAGACGCATGGTCGCGAGGTTCACATCCTGCTCCGCCAGGATCCCCGCGATGCGCGCGACGGACCCCTTCTGGTCCTCGGCCACGACGACGATCGTCGGCAGATGCCCCGTGATCTCGACGGGGTAGCCATCGATGTCGCTGAGGCGAATGCGGCCGGCGCCGAGCGATGAGCCGATGACCGTTGCGGTCTGCCCCGCGCGCTCGACGGTGATGCGACAGGTATTCGGATGCGAGTCGTCGGCGAGCGACGTCTTCTCGAACTGATAGTCGAGTCCCTCACGCTCCATGATGTCGAGTGCATCGCGGAGCCGCTCATCGTCGGGGCGAAAGCCGAGCAATCCGCCGGCGATCGCCTTGTCGGTGCCGTGTCCCTCGCCCGTGCGCGCGAAGGAGCCGTGCAGCTCGATCTTCGCGCGCTCGGGTGTGCCGCCGACGAGCCCGCGCACCAACAGTCCGATACGGCACGCGCCCGCCGTGTGTGACGACGAGGGACCGACCATCACGGGGCCGATGATGTCCAGCAGCGAGACCATGCGCTATCCCGCCTTCTGTCGTGCCGGACGCGACGGCCGCGCGAGCAACGGACGCAGATAATGCCCCGTGTGCGACGCCGTCACCTGCGCGACATCCTCGGGCGTCCCCTCCGCCACGATGTTCCCGCCGCGCGCGCCGCCCTCGGGGCCGAGATCGATGAGCCAGTCCGCCGTCTTGATCACGTCGAGGTTGTGCTCGATGACGAGCACGGTGTTTCCCTTCTCCACGAGACGATGCAGCACCTCGAGCAGGAGCCGCACGTCCTCGAAGTGAAGTCCGGTCGTCGGCTCATCGAGGATGTAGAACGTGCGCCCCGTGTCGCGCTTCGAGAGCTCGGTCGCGAGCTTGACGCGCTGCGCCTCGCCGCCAGAGAGCGTGGTCGCGCTCTGCCCGAGATGCACGTAGCCGAGCCCGACGTCGAGTAGCGTCTCGAGCTTCTGTCGGATGCGCGGCTGGTTCTCGAAGAACGACGTCGCATCCTCGACGGTCATGTCGAGGACGTCGGCGATGCTCGCGCCGCGGAAGCGGACCTCGAGCGTCTCGCGGTTGTAGCGCTTCCCCTTGCACACCTCGCACGGCACGTAGACGTCGGGGAGGAAGTGCATCTCGATCTTCACGAGGCCGTCGCCCTGGCACGCTTCGCAGCGACCGCCCTTCACGTTGAAGGAGAAGCGCCCGGGTCCGTAGCCACGGATCTTCGCATCCGGGAGCTCGGCAAAGAGCTCGCGGATCGGCGTGAAGAGACCCGTGTACGTCGCGGGATTCGATCGCGGCGTGCGCCCGATGGGGCTCTGGTCGATGTCGATGACCTTGTCGATGTGCTCGAGCCCCGTGATGCGATCGTGCTCGCCGGGGATGACGCGCGCGCGATAGAAGTGGCGCGCGAGATGGTTGTGGAGAATGTCCTCGATCAGCGTCGACTTTCCGGAGCCGGAGACGCCCGTGATCGCGACGAATAACCCCAGAGGTATCTCGGCAGTGAGATTCTTGAGATTGTGCGCGCGAGCCCCTTCGATCCGAAGCGAAAAGCCCTTTCTGGGCTCCCGGCGCGGGTTGGGGATCGCGATCTTCATCTCACCACTAAGATATTTCCCCGTCAAGGATGCCGGGTTGCCGATGACCTCCTCCACCGAGCCCTCGGCGACGATCAGCCCGCCGTGCTTGCCGGCGCCCGGACCCATGTCGATGAGATAGTCGGCCTCGCGCATCGTCTCCTCGTCGTG
>JALYSW010000391.1 GCA_030854615.1 Gemmatimonadota bacterium | reverse complement strand
CGGCGTCTCCCCGCGCAGCGAGTCGACCATCGCGGTGTATCCGGAAGTTTCCAGCCGCGCCACGGCATCGAGTGCCGCGCTCCGCACCACGTCGCGATACGAGCTCGCTGCGAGGCCGCGCGCGATCCACGTGGCGCGATTCGCCGTGTCGAGCGAAATGAGCGGCGAGATCGCCGCCGCCTCCACGCCGTAGCTCGAGTCGCTCCACGCCGAGCGGATCGCGGCAAGCGCGTCCGCCCCACCGATGTGGTCGAGCGCCGAGATCGCGAAGGCGCGCACCTGCGCCGAGGTGTCGTGGCGCGCAATGTCGAGCGCAGGGAGCGCGATGGACGCCGGGAAGCGCGCAAGCGCCGCCACCGCGTGCTCCCGCGTGAGGAAGTAGTCGGCGCTCGTCGCCGCTTGCGTCAGCGCGGCGCCCGCGTCGGCATCAGGCGCTCGACGCGCGAGCTCGCTGATCACCCACCAGCGATTCCACAGATCGGGATCGCGCGTGAGCTGCGTCGCGAGCCACGACGTCGGCTGCTGGAAGTCGAGTCCCTTTACGATCGTGTTCCCCTCGTCGAAGACGACCATCGTCGGTGCGGCGGGGAGCGAGTCGATCACGATCGTCTGCTCGCGCGCATCGAGCATCCCGCGATGCACGATGTCGCCCTTCGCGGTGCCCACTCGCACCGTCACCGGCGCGTGGAACACCGACGCCATCGGCGGCCACGTCGTGTCCGCGGCGCTCGAGTCGGACTGCGTCTGCTTCACCGTGAGCGTCAGCGCGTGACTTGCGGAGTCGTACGCCGCACGAACCCACAGGCGCGGATACCCCGGCCGATACATCCACTCGGCCCAGAACTGCGCGAGATTCTCCCCCGTCGCGTCCAGAACGGCCTGACGAAGGTCCTCGGTGACCGCGCTGCCGAACTGATGACGCGTGAGGAAGAGATGAATCGAGGCCCAGAAACGCTCATCGCCGAGCCTGCGGCGGAGCATGCGGAGCACGAGGGCACCCTTCGGGTAGATGTTGTTCGATCCCTCAGCGACGAGTGGCATCGAGCGTTTGGCGTCGGTGGCCGTGAACTGCCGGTACTCGTCGAGATAGAAGTCGTCGCTGACCTGCCGGCCGAGTTTCGCCTCCCAGTACGCGCCGTTCATGAACTCGGCGAAGCCTTCGTTGAGCCAGAGGTGCGACCAGTTCTCAGTGGTCTCGTAGTCGCCGAACCACTGGTGTGCGAGCTCGTGCGGGATGAGTAGCCAGTGGTACCATGGGCGATCCGCGTACGCGCGCCTGTCCGGCAGCCAGTCGACCAACTCGGTGGCGCTCACCATCTCCTCGCCGCCGAAGAAGTCGGCGACGGTCTCCTGCGCGTACTTGGCCCACGGATATTTCACGCCGGTGAGCTTCGTGTACGTCTCGATGATGTCGGGCGTGTAGCCGAAGAGCGGGCGCGCCAGCGCGCTGTCCTCGTGATACACATAGTAGTCGACCGGAATGCCGCGCCATTGATCGTGGATACGCGCGTACGGTGCGATGGCGACGGAGATGAGATATGTCGCGGAGGGCTGCTCCTGGCTCCAGTGCGTCGTGTGTGAGCCGTCCTTGTTGCGCACGTTGCTCACCAGCTTCCCGTTGGAGACGACGGTCATGCGCGCGGGGACCGTGGCGAGCAGCTCCCAGCTCTCCTTGTCGTTCGGGAATTCGTAGGTCGGAAACCAGGCGCTGTTGCCTTTCGTCTCGCCCATGCTCCAGAGCTGTTGCGGGCGATGAGCTCTCCCATCGGCGTAAATGAAGGTGATGCCGTGTCCGTTCTGGATGCGCGCGTGGTAGTCGAGGGTGAAGCGAGTCGTGTCGCCGAAGCGGAGCGGCTTCGCCAGGTGAACCACCAGTGTGTCGCCGGAGCGGGTGGTGCGCAGCGCGCGTCCCGCGGCGTCCGTCGCGCGCAGGATCGATATCCCCGCGGTGGCATCGAGGATGATCGAGTCGAGCGCGGGCCGCCTGGCCGCCAGGGTGGTAACCACCCGCCCATTGAGCGAGGTCGAGTCCCAGCTGATGTCGCGGAGCTCGATGCGCTGGTGAATCAGATCGTAGTCGTGCGATCGCGTCTCGACGTTACCGGGTACCCATGTGGCCGGCACCTGCGCGCCAAGGGTGCGGGCGGCGCCGAGCAGGGTGAGAGCGAGTGTCGCGATGCGCATGTGGGTCGGGAGAGAGGGCGGGGCGGTACGGTCCGTGCAATCTTCGCACGTGCCCCGCGTCACGCAATCATGACGACGCTGCGTGCCCATCCCGTTGCACCGTTTTCTACATAGCTTTCATGTGTGCGCACTTCGCGCGCAATTCGCTCCGTAAATGCATTCGCCCGGCTGCCAGCGCGCGGCCGGTACAGGTGAGCAAGCATGGCCAACACGACGTCCGCACCTGCGCCCACGGCAACTCCCTCGAGCCTGCACCTCTCGGCGCCAGGCACCGACCTCAGTGTCGACCTTCCGATCACGGATGGTGCGATTCGCGCCAACGATCTGCGGAAGGTTCCGACCGCCGAGGGAGGGCTGCTGAGCTACGATCCCGCGTTTCTGAACACGGCCTCGTGTCGAAGCGCGATCACGTACATCGATGGCGACGCGGGAATCCTGCGCTACCGTGGCTACCCGATCGAGCAGCTCGCGGAGAAGGCGAGCTTCCTCGAGGTTGCGTGGCTGCTGCGCCACGGCGAGCTGCCGACGCAACCGGAATACGATTCGTGGGTGCACGACATCACGTATCACACGTACGTGCATGAAAACGTGAAGACCTTTCTCCAGGGCTTCCGCTACGACGCGCATCCGATGTCGATTCTGTGCAGCACTGTGGCGGCGCTGTCGTCGTTCTATCCGAGCGCAAAGAACATCCACGATCCAGAGGAGCGGAACCTCGCCATCATCCGGCTGATTGCGAAGCTGCCGACGCTCGCGGCGTTCGCGTACCGGCACGTTAAGGGACTGCCGTTCGTCTATCCGGACAACGACTTGTCGTACGTCGACAACTTCCTGAGCATGGTCGCGCGCATGTCGGAGCCGCGCTACGAGGCGCGTCCGGTGTTCACGCGCGCGACGGAGATTCTCTTCATTCTCCATGCGGATCACGAGCAGAACTGCTCGACGAACGCGGTGCGCGCAGTGGGATCGTCGCACGTCGATCCATTCTCCGCGGTCGCCGCCGGGATCGCGGCGCTCTACGGACCGCTGCACGGCGGGGCGAACGAGGCGGTGTTGCGGATGATCCAGGATATCGGCCACGTGAAGAACGTGCCGGCGTTCATCGACGAGGTGAAGGGCGGGAAGAGCGGGCGGCTGATGGGCTTCGGCCATCGCGTGTACAAGTCGTACGACCCGCGTGCGCGCATCGTGAAAGCGCTGGCCGACCAGGTGTTCGCAGAGGTCGGCGTCGACAAGGATCTCGAGATCGCGCTCGAGCTCGAGCGCATCGCGCTGTCCGATGACTACTTCATGTCGCGCAAGCTGTATCCGAACGTCGACTTCTACA